>DAHXLC010000016.1 GCA_027371815.1 Candidatus Melainabacteria bacterium
TTCGAAAAATGTAAGCACTCAGGTTTTAGATCTAAAATTTGGGCTGCAATGAAGTTGTATTTTGATGAATATCAAATACCACTATCAGATATCCCCGTATTAAATAATGAATTTGAGAACCCATTATTTTTAAATTTATACTGCGAAAGTATTAATCATAAAATTAAAAATAATAAAAAAAATCTTCCTGAAGATGAAATATTTAAAGGTCATGTAGGTTTTACTTATATATTTGAACATTACATTAAGGCTTTAACAAAAAGTTTAGCTAAACAATTTAATCTTCCACAAGGAAAAATTAATGGTGCGCATTTAATCTGGGATTCTTTATTTGATAATATTGCAGCACATATGATTGATAAAAATACCACTAAAATATCCGAGAAAGCTTTATTAGAGCTAATTAACAATAAAATAATAGATAATAATGATACTAATAATGCTAAACAAATTTTAAAATTCTTGGAAAATAAGCTATTTTTAAAAAGACTTATTGATTATAATAATAATACGGATAAACAAGAAAGTAATTATTATAATTTTTCTTATCAAAGGTTAAGTAACCATTTTTTAGTTCGATTTTTATTTAAAAAATATAAAACAATCGACGCTGTAAAAATGTATATACTAAATCATTTACTGAAAAAAAATAATAACCAAGGTTTAATTTTGAAATCATATCAAGACATTGGATTGTTACATGCCTTAGCCATTCAAATCCCTGAAAGGTTTAAAGGGGTTGAACTTTTTGAATTATTTCCTTACTTTGAATCGAATTTATTCTTTGAACTATTAACAGAAAGCCTTATTTGGCGAAAACCAGATGCATTTAAGCAACCACCAAAATTCCTCGAAAATATTATTTTAAGAGAATTTGAGGATTCATCTAATCATGAAAAAATATTTGAAACATTAATAACCATTGCTTCAAGTGAAAAGAATCCATTTAATGCTAATTTTTTACATAAATTTTTATCTAATTATTCAATGCCTCAACGTGATGCCATATGGACAACATATTTACAGTATGCATTAAGTAATGGCTCAGCTATAGATCGTTTCTTAGATTGGGGTGTTATTTTATCTAATCAGAATACTAAGAAATTTGATAAAAGACTAGAACTGACGGCAATTTTATTTACATGGTTTTTAACATCAACTAATCTAGTTGTAAGGAACCTGGCAACTAAATTATTGGTTAAATTATTATCAAATAATATTAGTTATTGCCTAAAGCTTCTTGTTACTTTTAAGTCAATTGACGACACTTATTTACAAGAACGTCTATACGCAGTTATTTATGGTTGTGCTTTGCAAAATAATAATAATTCTTCTTTAACTGAAATTGCACAATTTGTTTATGATAATGTGTTTAAGGATAATAATCCACCCAGGCACATACTGCTTAGAGATTATGCCTTAGGTATTATTACTGTCGCTCTTAGAAGTGGCGCCGAATTAAATATTAATAAAGACCTAATAAAACCACCCTATAAAAGCCAATGGGTTAAACCTAAATTAAAATCAGTTGCTAAAATTAAAAATAAGATAGGTGATTTTGGTTATAATGCTATTTGGAATTCCCTTAATGGTATTACTGCTGGAACATGGGCAGATAAATTACAATCTTTTACAGGCAAGTGGAAGCAAGCTAGAAATAAAAAAATTAACAGTCAAGATGCCAAAACATGGATATTTGAAAGAATTATTGAACTTGGCTGGAAAAAAGATCTTCATGAAGCGTATGATCAAGAGATGAGATATTATTCTTTTGGAAAATTTAATGATAAAAGCTATCAAAAGCGTATTGGTGAAAAATATCAGTGGATTGCTTTTTATGAATTTGCAGGTATGGTAGCTGATAATTTTAATTTTATTGACAGTCAGCAAGATCCTCCATACCAAATTTCAACTTTTAATGGCCCTTGGCAAATTTCATTAAGAGACATAGATCCATCATTTTTGCTAAGAACTGATCAATACAAATTACCTTCAGATATTCCTTTCCAAAATAATATTGCTAACTTTAATAACTGGTTTAATTATAAACCCAATATAGATTATAGCAATTGGGTTTATGAGTTGAAAGATATTAGTGAAATAAAAAATCTCATAATTTGCCATGATGACAATGGCGAGGACTGGTTTGCCTTAGGTGGCACAATAAACACACAATTTACAATTGATGAAAATTCCGATTTAAAACTAAATAATTTTAAAATTAATATAATTTTAAATAGTTATTTATTGCCAATAGATAAATTGGATACTGCAAAAAAAATTATTAATGAAGAAGATTTTGCTGAATCTCATTTTTTGACTTACCAACCTGACATTGATAATGTTTTCCTAGGCGAATACCCTTGGTCTAAATCTTTTGCTGACATCAACACCCCATATTTTTACCATAATGGCTGGGTTGATATTGACAATGCCGGAACAAAAATTATACTTGCTAATGATAAATATAGCAATTTTGAAGAATCTCATTTTGAATTAATTAATGAAGTTAAAAGTTTAAATTTGCCATCTAAATATTTGGTTGATAAAACTAATGATATTTGGTCTGAAATAATTAGACAACTTAACTTACCATCTAGCAACAACCCAGTCGATGATTTATTTTATTCATTAAATCAAACCGCTGTTAATAATAATGATCGTGCATTATTTATTATTGATGCCTTAAATGAAACTCAAAAAAATAATTATTGGAATGAACAATTACCTCTTGTAATTAATAAAATAAAAAAATACCCTAATATTGTCTTAGTTATATCAATTACAACTGGTTATGAATTAATATTAAACCAAGAAATACAAAAAGTGTTCGAAAAATGTAAGCACTCAGGTTTTAGATCTAAAATTTGGGCTGCAATGAAGTTGTATTTTGATGAATATCAAATACCACTATCAGATATCCCCGTATTAAATAATGAATTTGAGAACCCATTATTTTTA
>DAHXLC010000162.1 GCA_027371815.1 Candidatus Melainabacteria bacterium
GGGGTGCGACAATCAATGGAATTAAAAGATACTCTAACATCAAATTTAGCCCTATATTAATTCATTAAATATAAAATTTAATCCTTTACACGCGCTTTAGAAACACTTGCGAATAATAAACTGTAAAAATAAAATTATTAATTTTCAATTGGTTAATTTCTTAGGGTATCTTTTAATTCCATTGATTGTCGCACCCCAAGATCGATGAGGATATTTCGGTTAGCCTATTGATGCGTGGAAATGACTGAGTTAATCTGTGTAAAAAATAGGCTAATTATTTTGGGAGCTTAAGGTACTCAAATTTATGGTGTTATATGAAATTCTCTAAAATCATAAATACTATTATTAACAACTAAGCTATGATTAATTTGTTGTTTCAGTTCAAAATCAATCATTCGACTATAATTCAGGTTCGAAAAAGAGCTATAAGGGGGCTGTGGAATAATGCCAAAATTACTACATAATAATCTAATAACAAACAATTTATTGCAACAAACAGCATGAATAACCATCTGATTTAATCGCTATTTTTTGAACCGAACATTTTGGCATTTATTCCGCAGGATCCCTAGCTTTAATATCGTCCTACTTTCAATCCTTCTGTTTCAATTAACCATTTAGATTCAGCAATAATATCTAAAGCTACTTTAGTAGTTTTCTCAGCATCAAAATGGATCGGAAATAATGTAATAGCTCTTCCACATAAAGCCTGTAGTCCATAAATTTGGGGTTCATTAGCTGGATCAGGATTCATAAAGGATTTTTTCTGATTGTTCCACAGAATTTTTTGAATTTGATCGCTTGTTTCTTTGCTTAAGCCTTTGTACCCACCTGAATCCTGCATAAAAGTGGATTTTAGTTCTAAAAATGTAATTTTGGAGTTAGCAAAGAATGGAAGCAAAGCAATTATCTTACTTTCCTCAAGAACATTGGCTGACAAAAGAAGTGATGTTAGATGACTAGTGCAAAGGCTTGAAAAGGCTTGTTGCAATTCCTGAGATGATAAACAATTTAACCCATTTTCACACCAACTAAGGGAAACCAGGCTTTCAGGTAAAGCGGCAAACAGTTCACTGAGGTTGTCACCTGTTAGGTTCCTTATAAAATTATTTGCTAGGTCTAGATGTTTGAGTTGTTTGGGAAGCGATGAAATTATTTGAATTTGCTCTTCATGGCTGTAAAGGCCTAGAGAATTACCTCTTAAAGTAAGCGAGGTCAGGTTTTCAGGTAGAGCTTTCAAAATTTCAATGATTTCTGCAGCCGAAAATGTTTCATGTAACTTCATCCAATCCAGATTGAGAGACTGTAAATCTTGAGGAAGAGCCTTTAAAATTTTGATTAGATCACTAGCAGAGTATTTTTCTAAATTATTTGAGGCTATGTTTAAAGATTTTAACTGAGCTGGCAAGGCTTTAATAACTGTAACAAAATCATCTGCAGAGAGCCAATGAAGATAGTTGTGGGACAAATTAAGACTAATAAGAGACTTAGGCAATGCGTTTAAAATAGAAATCAAATGATCGGTAGAGAAAGGACGCCGTCCATCATAATGACCACCCAGATGATTTTGAGATAAGTTGATAGTTTGAATTTTTTCTGGCGATTTTTTTAAAATTTTAAGAATTAAATTAGCAGTTAAATCCCCATCACCATAATTCACTGAATAAAATGTGATGTTACTCAAATCAAACTCTGTGATGTCGGGTGGTATATCCGCCAATATTCGATCGAGATTTGATAACTTAAAGGATTCTAATTTATAACGCATTTGAAGTTTCCTCAGTGATTTTAGTGTTCTGAATTGCGCAATATTAGCATGGATTAGTCATTTGAGCCAATTCTGTTTAATTTGGTAATAAATAAGGCGAGTGAGTAAATATTATAGGGATCCAAATTACTGGAGAGTC
>DAHXLC010000030.1 GCA_027371815.1 Candidatus Melainabacteria bacterium
TAAAGCTAGCTGTAAATGCTATCAAGGCCAAAAACATTCGTCTCTTTATTTGGTTATTAGTGTTGAAGGTAAATATCAGCAAATTTGCCTTCCAAAAGTATATGAAGATGACGTGCGAGCATGGGTAGCTAATTATCAGCGTATTCAAGAACTATTAGAAGAAATTTCACAAATATACTTAGACAAAATTAAAAATCGGCAGGTGTAATCGTAAAGGCATTGACATGCTTCATGTGTCCAAATTAATTCTTACTGAACTTTACAATGGATCGGTCAAAGTCAAAAGCAGGTCGCACTAGCAATTTTAATGTAATAACTTACAATTAATAATAGTATATTAAAAAAACAATCATTACTGTTTCTTGGTTACAGCCATTAAGTTATTTAACTTTCCTGTATTTTTACTGGTTAGATTATAGTCAATAGCCAATTTTTAACATTACAAGAACTTGGTTTAGTTGCAAGCAATCTCGTAAGTAGCCATGTCTGTAACTTTCTACCAAAAGTTGCGGAATCGCTGTGCTGACGTATTAAAACTTGACAGTTGCTGTAAGACTAATTATAATAAGATTAAATTTTACTAATCATTGAGAATATTTAAATGAGTGATAAGGATTTAGCTAAACTTTCACGCCAGGAAAAGTTGCTATCAACAAAGCATCGTTTAAATGCAAGCGAAGTTTTTAACTCTAACTTAAAAGAATCAAAGGATCAAGCTAACCTTACGGTGCATTCTCAAAATGAACGACATATAGGCGGTGAACTAGTTAAATATAATGGAATATTTAATAATAACTTTAACCTAAAAATACCTGATTTAGCAGATTCGAATAAATTGCCAACTTCAAATGCGGATCAACTATTAGCACATGTCCAAAATAATCAATATAACTGCCATGAGTATATTATGTATAATATTGATTCTAAGCATGTTCCAGGACTGCTGAGAAAGATTCTAAGTTTCGGTAATATCCCATTGGGCAATTTATTCCCTTCCGGAGCCACCTTAAATAATTTTGGCTATATTGAAGTAACTGCTAAAGACTTAATAATACCTGGGGAAAATAATATTGATAAAAAAGTGAGGCGAACCATGCCAATAACTCAAATCGAGAATTTAAATTTAAAGCCAGGTGATATTGTATGTTGTATTGATAAATCGAAACCAGTTAGCTTTCAAGAGGTTCACTCAGCTGTCGTTCTAGGTAAAGATGGTAATAAGCAAATTATTTTACGGCAAAAATTAAATGAACAAGATCCTGTGGTTGATATGACTGCAAGCTATTTTGACCAATTTGAATTAGGTAAAAATAAAACTTTTAAAATTTATCGTAAAGAAAAATAAGTATGTTAAAAAATAGATTCTTTAAAAAAGTTTTGTTATTGTTTTTAGCAAGTGAATTTTTCTTGCCTCAAATTTCTGCTACTAATTTAATTAATGAACAATTTATAGCACAAGTTAAATCATATAGCAAAGCTAATAATGAAGCTTTAACAATAAACCCCCAGGATTTAAAGACATTTGAAGCTAAAGAACTGGTAAATATAAATAATTTAAAAGAATATCAAAAAGCTTGTGATGAAATTGATGAGTTCTTTGAAAAATATACACAAGAAAAGCAAAACAATTATTTGCTTTATTATTACAAGGCTCTTGCCTTAAGAGGCCTGGTAATGACTAATAGATATGGCAATAATTTAACCGTTTTTCAAGCCATTGAATGTTTTAAAAAAGCCAATGAAATAAACCCCAATTTTATCAATGTGCACATTGATATTGGTGATCTGTATAGGTGTATTAGCAAATATAGTGATGCTTACGATGAGTATCTTAAAGGTCTGGAGTCACCATTAAAAAGGCCGGATCGTGGTAGTAGTGATGCCACGATTTATGGATTTTTAGGAATAGTTTCATATTTATTAAGTATAAATGACAATGCCTTGAATTTTTTTCAAAAGGCTATTCAACTTAATCCTAGTGATCCCTCTATTTATGAAGGTCGAGCTAGTTATTATATTACTAAAATGCAATTAGCTGAAGCTAAAAATGATTTAAGCATGGTTCAAAAGCTTGAGCCAAACAATGCTATTATTGATAGCGAATTGATTACAATTTATTATTTAGAAGCGGATTATCGGAATTGTTTAAAAACTTGCCTTGAATTGTTGTCCTATAAAAATATACCTCAATATAAAGCTTTTGGCGTCGTTTTTGGCTTTATGTGTTATAAGCAATTAGGCCAGCAAGAAATAGGTCAAAAACTTATAAAAAATTATGTAAATGATCCGGAAATTGATCTTGAGTATCAATTTATTTTTAAATATTTAGCTAAAATAATAACTGTTGATGAATTTACTCAACAATTAGACAATTCTGGTTCTAAAGATTTTAGGGGTAAATTTTTGTTTATAACCCAATTGCTCGAATATAATCTGAAAATGTCTAATTGTATTGATTATATTTTAGGTACAGCTTATCTTTTAGACCCTATGCATATTTTTGTTAGAGCTATAGCCGTTAAAAATCATGTAAAAGTTCCTGTCTTATACAAAACCTTTGATAATTAACAGTAGCTAAATAATTTGGGTTAAAAACCTGTTGAAAGTTTATTAAGCAATATGATTGAAATTGTTAATGAGCTGTTATTTAAAGTACTTATTAAGCAAGTTATTAAACCTAAATTTTGGTGTCACTTTTTAAGGTTCCCTGAATTTTGATCAGTAAATATAGAGTAACCACCTTTATTGCTTGATCCAAGCCGGTTAGCAATTTTACCTAATTTATTAAATCTTTTCAGGATTTTTAGCCCGCTTTTAATAGCGGCATTTTCACTTGTTTCTTGGCTTTCAATGAGCCTATTCATATTTTCTGTTGACTCAGTAGTTAATGTGTTTGTTGTAACCGCATTACCAGATAAAATATCTGGTGCTGTTATAGGAGTGCTTGCACTGGTATTAATAGCATCAACTGAACTTATTACTTGATTGTCGCAAATGTTAACAAGGCTGGAGGCTTCCATGCTTGACTGAGGTAAGGCAATTCTATTCAGGGATTCAGAAAGCAAGCTAGCAACACTTCGGGTAGCTATACTGCCACTAATACCACCAGCTAAGCTGGCTATAACGTCTGGGATAAAACTGCCGGCTTCGGCCATATTTTTATTGGCTAAATTTAAGCTTTGTTTTGAATATTTATCAGCATGAAAAAGCATATGTGCATCTTTAGCTAAAAATTCGGTTGTTTTCAGGATTTTTTGATGATTTTCATATAATTTAAAGCCAGTATAAGCAATCACAGGAATGGCTAATTCCGGAGCCAAGGATAAACCAATGCCAGCAACTAAACCAATGCCAAAATTTTCGGCTAATTTAACCGGATGTTTTTCAATATTTTTAATTGCGCCATGAGCCAAATCATCAACAATAGAATAAATGCCTTTAGTTAAGCTGTTATTAATGTTGATTTTCGACAAACTGACCGATTGGCTTAGTTCTTTAAAGGCTTGTTGTTCAGACATAAAATTCACCGTAACTGTAAAAGTCTAATTAGTTAATACCCATAAAATTAACTAATTTGACTGGATAAAAGATTAATTTTTATCGCTAATAAAAGAAAGTTAAGCAGACTTTAGTTTTCAAGAGAAGGCAGCTATCTAAATTGTAAACTTGCTAAATCGCAAAATAGTTCAAATCCCTATTGTTATTAAAGTAAGTAAATTTGTAGAATACAAATGTTTTATTTTACATATTAAATTTTTTATATGGGGTTGATTTAAAACTCGTTAATTATTTTGTGATTTATAAACTTTGCTGGTTTTAATAACCCAAAAATAAAGGAAAATTGCCATGAAAATGCGTACAATCAAAAATTGGTTATCTGGTTTTTGGTCTGAAAATTCTCAAACACCAATTATTTTATCAAATCGTGTTCAGTTAATTCGTGATTCTAATATTCGTGATGCAGCAAGGTTAGTTAGTGAAATTAAAAATGTGGTTAACCTTGGCCAAGGACTTCCAGAAGCCAGTGCTGCTGATCTGTTAAAACAGGCTGCTTATAATGCTATTGACCTTAATTATAATCAGTATTCCAATACTTGGGGTTACCCTGAATTAAGAGCCGCCATTTCCCGTAAAATGCTACATTACAATGGTGTTATTGCTAACCCTGAAACGGAAATTACTGTTACTTGTGGAGCCACGGAAGCTATTAATGCTAGTCTGTTAGCTATCATTAATCCTGGAGACGAAGTTATTGTCTTTGAACCGTTTTATGAAAATTATCACCCCAATATTATTATTGCTGGTGGTACTCCTCGTTACGTAAAACTGCATGCGCCGTATTGGAATTTTAGCGAAAGTGAATTGGCTAACGCTTTTAACTCTAAAACCAAGGCGATTATCATTAATACCCCTCATAATCCAACTGGTAAAGTTTTTTCTATGGCGGAATTAACATTTATTGCTAATTTGTGTAAACAGCATAATGTTATTGCCATTACTGATGAAATTTATGAATATATGGTTTATGATGGTTTGAAACATATTAGCCTAGCTACATTGCCCGATATGCATGACCGGGTCATTACCGTTAGTGGTTTGTCCAAAACCTTTAGCATAACGGGCTGGCGTTTGGGCTATGTGGTGGCAAATGCTAAGCTTACCTATGCTATTCGTAAGATTCATGATTATTTAACTTTGTGCGCTCCATCACCAATGCAGATAGCAGCGATTACCGCACTTAACCTGCCGGATAGTTTCTATATTCAGATGCGGGATAAATATCAGGCTTTACGTGATGAAATGATGGCAATTGCCACTAAGGCTAACTTTAAATTTGTTAAGCCTCAAGGCACATACTATCTGCTTACCGATTGTAGCCATTTCAATTATGATAGCGATCGTAAGCTTTGGGAAAAGCTTTTGTATGAGCATGGTTTAGCTACTGTAGCTGGGTATTGTTTTTACCGCCCCGGTGTTGTTTCCCAAAATATTCGTTTTTGCTATGCCAAAAGTGAAGCTACGTTACATGAAGCTAATAGTCGATTGTTGGCATTTGTTAATAATGAGAAGCCTTGGGTAAGTTCTAATTAATTTTGGGCTTTGGTGTTAAGCCAAGGGATCTTTAGTATTTACAAAGAACAAACATATTGCTGTTGCAGTAAAATTATAAATTTTCCAGAATTTTTCAATATTGGCGCAAGATTCTCCTACCCATTCTACTATCGCAGCTGTTAGTAGTTTAGTACGACTATTTAGTCGTCAGGTTCAGCATACAGATCTGGTTAATTAAGGGAAGAGCAGGTGTTGTTAGCTCTTCCCTTTTTTTAGGTAAAGTTAATTATATTATATAGTAAATACCTTATCAGCTTAAATTTTGGCTAAATTATAGTTGAAATTTTATTTTTTTTCTTCGTGATATTCCATTTCAGTATTAACTTCCCAGATATTATCTTTGGATTTAATACCGTTCACTAAATTATCGACAACCACCATGGAAGTTAGCATAGAGTGATCCTGATTATTGTATTTATGCATACCATTACGGCCAACTAAAAATAAATTGGTAAAATTGTCTAAATAAAGTCTCAATTCATCAAAGTTATCATAACTGCCAAAATAGGCCGGATAGGTTTTAGGCACTCTGATCACTGTAGCATCTTCAACGGCACTGGTTTCAATAATATCAATTTTGGCTAATTCGGTTTTAGCTAAGTTAATCATTTCATTATCACTTAAATTCCAGATATTATCCCCTTTGTTGCAAAAATATTCGAGACCAAGCCAAACTTTGTTTTTGTCGGCTACCATATAAGGGCTCCAATTATTAAATATCTGTAAACGACCAATATTTACATCAGCTTCTTGAATGTAAATCCAATTATCGGTAATTAATTTATTGACTGCTGACGAATTATTTTCTTTAATTTTTAATTCATTAACTAATAAGCCAACGGTAATAAAGTCGCGATAAATTAAACCATTGCTTATTTCTTTAATATTATCAGGCACCGTGCAGTCTAATATATTTACGAGGTTTTTAATCGGCATAGATGATACCACAACACTACTGTCAAAACTAAGGGTTTCACCAGTATTAATATTTTGGGCTTCAACTTGAACAATATTATTATCTTTGGTTTTTAGTTTATTTACTTTATGATTGATAATTATTTCACCCCCAAGTTCTTTAACTATGCGGGCAACTTCTTCCCACATTTGGCCTGGGCCATGTTTGGGATATAAAAATTGTTCAATCAATGATGTCTCAATTTCTTTTTGTTTGAAGTTAGTAGTTTGGGTAAATATTTTTTTTAAAGCGTGTGTTATAGCTTTCATGATTGATAAGCCTTTAACGCGTTGAGCCCCCCAGGCTGAGCTGATTTTGTTACAAGGTAAACCCCAGACCTTTTCGGTGTATGACTTAAAAAATGTATTATATAATTCTTTGCCAAAACGGTTGGTAAAAAACTCTTCAAGAGTATTTTCTGGTTTGAGTGGAAATAAGGTTTGATAAATATAACTTAAACCTATTTTTACTGAGCGAATGGGCCCTAATTTACTTAAAGTGTCAACACTTAAACTAATAGGATAGTCGAAAAATTGCCGCATAAAATAAATTCGTGATTTTCGGCCACGCAATAGCATGACCTTATCTGTTTTTTCGGGATTAAGCATAGCATTAGTGGTATCAAAATGATGGGATTTGTTTTGATACTTTATATGCGTGGTAGTGCTTTTAACTTCTTCCATAGGGAGAATTTCTAGCCACCAGTCCATGACTCTATCTGATTTAGAAAAGAATCGATGCCCACCAATATCAATACGATTGCCTTTATAATTTATTGTTCGTGATAATCCGCCCATATAGTCACTTTGTTCAAGAATAATGGGTTTGATATCAGTACGTTTAAGTAATTCATAGGCAGTTGTTAAACCTGCTGGACCAGCTCCAATAATTACAGCGATTTTTTTGTTCATGTTTAGACCATTATAAATTCACGTAAGGATTCTTCTAATACTAATTTGGCTGATATTTGTGGATCGCGCATTTTAATTATAATTGGTGATTGTAAAATAAATTTATGCCCATTAACTTCTTTGATGCGGCCACCGGGAACTACGACTGAATTTTGCGGTACATGGCCAAAATATTCTTGTCCAGTATTAATATCAATGATTGGTGTTTTAGAAGTGATTATGCAGCCAGCACCAATAACGGCATGCTGATCAATTTGCACGCCTTCATAGATACCACAATTGCCACCAATAAAGGCATTGTCTTCAATTATGACCGGTTTGCTGTTAGGTGGTTCAAGAACGCCACCAATGACCGTGCCGGCTCCAATATGAACGGCTTTGCCGATTTGGGCACAAGAGCCAACTAAAACTAAAGAATCAATAAGTA
>DAHXLC010000041.1 GCA_027371815.1 Candidatus Melainabacteria bacterium
CAAAGATTTTAACTCAACCAACAATAAACCTACACCTGTTGCCAAGTGAAAATATTAATTATTTTGATCGAATTTTTAACTTGATTACTTTTAATTTTCCAGGGAATATATATATTAGAAGTAAAGGGAAATTGTTTATGAAAAATAAAATTCAAATTTTTAAAATGCTTTTAACATTAACAATTTTTACCAACTTAAACATTTTAAGTAGTAATGCTAATTTATTACATGGCTATGTGCAAAAAGATGCTGACAATTCTACCAGTTTAAACAATGAAATAGCTAAACCTGATGAGTCCAAAGCTAATAAGTCTGAAAAATTCCCTAAATCTAATTCTTTTCCGAATGAATATCTCGGAACTTGGAATTGTATAACTACCGTTACCGCTTCATCTGTTCCAATAGTTGAAATTGGTCATAAAACTTACAGCAATATAAATTTTGCTTTTGACAAGTCCCAAAACATTATTGCCAAGTGGAATCAGCCTGAATGGACTGAAAGCCAATCAGCAATCACGAGTTTTAATAACCAGGAATCGCAAGTTGAACGTACTAATTATTATTGGGGCGAAAACATGCAAGGCTCTTGGGCTACTCGTTCAAAGGATGCCTTTAGACAAATAAATCCCAACTATATGATGGCTACAAGTGAAGTCGATCAATATTATCAGGGTCAATATATTGGTCGTTATAAAACCGAATCTATTCTTTGCCGAACCACCAATACAATTTCTACTTTATCTAATAATTACGATATTGCCCAAAAATAGACCTTGACATAATTAACTGGATTTCAACTGCAGTAAATTATAACTAAATTAAGCTTTAGCCGTAATTAATCGATTTGCCTGATAAGCAGCAAAATTACTAAACCCCATAAATTTAGCCTGAATCATCAAATCATTTTCGATTCTAAGCAATTGATTATACTTGGAATTTCTTTCCTGACGACAGGGAGCTCCAGTTTTTATCTGACCATTATTGATCGCTACGGCTAAATCTGCAATAGTAGAATCATCAGTTTCGCCCGAGCGATGACTTACCACTGTCTTATATCCATTACCATGACTTAGGTTAATCGCATTCATCGTCTCTGAAAGACTACCAATTTGATTAGGCTTTATTAAAACGGCATTGGCAACTTTAGAAGTAATACCGCGATTAATTCGCTCGACATTAGTTACAAACAAATCATCACCCACTAACTGAATTTTAGAACCAAGTTGTTTGGTTAATATTTCCCATCCCGACCAGTCATCTTCACTTAAACCATCTTCGATACTGATTATAGGATACTTAGCTACCAGTTTTTCATAATATTCAATCATTTGATCTGATGTCAAAGAAAGATTTTCACATTCTAATCTATATTTGTCGTCAATATAAAATTCAGTTGATGCTGGGTCTAAGGCTAAGGCAATATCAGTACCGGCTTTAAATCCAGCCAAGTCAATTGCCGAAAGAATAAGTTCAATCACTTCTTTATGACTTTTAAGACTTGGGGCAAACCCACCTTCGTCACCAACTGTAGTGGCTAATCCTTTTTTATGCAACAAAGATTTAAGCGCATGATAAACTTCACTTCCCCACCGTAAAGAATCATTAAAGGAATTTGCACCACCTGGAACTATCATAAATTCCTGAAAATCAACACCGCCTAAAGCATGCTTGCCACCATTCATAATATTCATCATAGGTGTTGGAATAGTGCAACCAGATATGCCACCTAAATATTTAAACAAAGGTAGCTTAAGCGAATTAGCTGCAGCTTTAGCGTTAGCTATACTAACTCCAAGAATTGCATTAGCTCCCAAATAAGACTTATCCTTAGTTCCATCTAAATTTATCAGCTCATTATCAATTAACAACTGTTCAGTTGCGGGAAATCCAATTAATTTCTTGCGAATAACATCATTAACATTACTTACAGCTTTTAAAACACCTTTGCCACCATAGCGCTTGGCATCATTGTCTCTTAACTCACATGCTTCATAGGCACCAGTCGAAGCACCAGATGGAACACTGGCTCTACCAGTAGCACCAGAATTTAACATCACGGTAACCTCAATAGTTGGATTACCACGTGAATCGAGTATTTCTGTTGCTTTAATATCTTCAATCATTACCATTTTATATCTCCATTAAAAATAAATAAAAAAAAATAAAAAAAGTTATACCATTTTTTGAAAAAATAATTTATAATGCATCATACACTTAAAATTATTTTTAAAACAAATTGATACTATATGCACAGCCACAAATTTAATAATACTATTAATTAAACTTCCTAATATTTCTCTAACAGCGCTTTTGCATATCTTAATAGACCAATTTTTCAGATAATTTTAATTCTATTCTAACAAAAAAAAAACAAATTCCCTAAATCTTATGCTTAATTTAATATCCATTAAATATATCATTACCCAACGTTCTTAATTGAACCTAGAAAAGACTAAAAACTATGGGTGAATTTTTTTCCCCCGCAATACTCGCTATCATTCATTATTTCAAGCAAAAAAAATGTAATTTCTGTAACGAAAATTTTGATTCTGAAAGCATCAAACTCTTAAAACAAGAAGCCAAGGTTGTTGTAGTCCAAATCACTTGTACCTGTTGTAAACATTCATACGGAACCGCAGTAGTTGCCATGAATCCAAGTCCTCCCCCGGAAAAGACCGAAATACCGCAAGGTTGGACAAAAAAAGATATCAAGCGCTTGGCTAATTTTAAAGCTATAAATGAAGATGACGTTCTCACCGCTTATAAATTTATCAAAGAACTAGGTAATGACTGGGCTAAATACTTACCTAGTCCTAATAAACGCAAGGCAATTTAAATTGTCAAAATAGCTTTCCCACAAATCTTAGAACATTAATCTGTCTCTAATTTGCTACACTATGGCTGCGTTATTGCTAACAAATTTATAGCCACCTAGGCTTAGATTAAAAATAATTAATCTAAGCCTAGGTGAAACGTATTAAAGACCTTTACCTGGCCAATATAAATTCGTCATTCTAGAAGTCCTAAACAAGCCTAAAAGATATACAATCAACCTCAAAATAATATTCCTAAAGAGAGTATAATTAAATCATAAAGAATGATCGTTATCTTAATAATTAACCTAATCAGAAATTTACCTTACAACTAAGGTTATTATTATTAAAGAATTAAGGACAAAGGAGTTTGGGACATGAACAATTCAACTAAAGAATTAATTGATAAAATTGGCAGTGATTTGCAATCAGGTGCAGCCGAATTAGCACTAAAAGCCATAACTGTGTATCAACATATCCTGAATAATCTAAACCACCAGAATATTAATGATTTAAAAAATGAGCTTACCCAGGCTTCGCTATTATTAATCAAAGCTCAACCTGGAATGGCTCCAATATTTAATCTTTGCAATCAAGTATTACTTACGGCAAACCAGGCACAAACTATCGATGCTTTAAAATCAACCTGTGAGGCCACTTTAGCTAATGGAGAAAAAGAGCTATGCGCCAATGCGCAAATTATTGCTGACCACGTAAGTCCACTAATTCCCCCAGGTGAAGTTGTTTTTGTCTATTCATTTAGCTCCACGGTAATCACAGCCCTATTAAGCGCCCGCAGCAAAGGCAAATATTTCCGGGTGGCCTCTACCGAAGCCAGACCATCCTTTGAAGGAAGAAAGCTTGCCAAAACTTTAACTCAAGGTGACATAGAAGTTATGCATACCTTTGACCTAGCGATGGGGCTAGTATTACCGAGCTGTTCAATTGCGTTTATGGGAGCTGACTGTGTCGGACTGCCTGGTGTAGTAAATAAAGTTGGTTCTTGGCTCTTAGCTATAGCTTGTAAAGAACACAGTATTCCATTATATGTACTTTGCGACACCGCTAAATTTGTTAACGAAGATCGCTTATTTGAATTTGAAAAACATGTAAGACCTGGCATCGAAGTATGGCCAGATTTTGAACCTACTAATAAAAATTTAAAAATTCTCAATCATCAATATGAACTAGTATCATTGAATTTAATAACTGGGTTTGTAACCGAAAAAGGTATTATTAAAACAGAAGATCTTGCTAGCCACATTAAGTCCAAAAAAGTTCATGAGGCCTTACAGCTTGAAGAAGCCTTTTTATAATTTTTTATGGCAGTTTATATTAACCTACCATATTCTTACTTCACCAGGAGCTATGGCATTCATTGGTGGTGATATTAATGAATTTAAAGACTATTTTCACAAATCATTTACTTATAATAAATCTTCAAAAAATAATGATTTTACCCATTGCTATTTTTTTCTCAACTCTGAACTTAAAAACAATCCTCAAGTCGATGGGTTTAATGCAGCCATGACCATTTCATTAAAACTCAACAAAATAATTGGTGAATCTCTGGTAATTGATCTAGGTAAAAATAAAGATACCGGGCTAGTTATAGCAACATCTTTATTAATGGATCTGATTTTGGAAGCTCGCCAAACAAAGACACCTTCTAAAAGTAC
>DAHXLC010000043.1 GCA_027371815.1 Candidatus Melainabacteria bacterium
CTGATGTCCATTTATACCATAATTGTGAACCCTGAAAACTTGGTTGACCTGAAAGTGCTTCTCTTCCAAAAGAATTATTTGCATGCTGAACATTAAAATCTCCTGGATCCGCTAAACTTGATTCTTCTTTAGCAATAGAAACTATTAAAAATGGGTTTATATTGGAGTGTTGACCATCGGCAACAATTGTTGAACCTAATCCTTTTAACTCACTATTTGGATTTTCTTGATTTATCCAAGTATTAATAGCGTTAGCCATATTAGTTGGATTTAAATTAGGAAATTGTGCTCCATTCGGAGAACCGTTTCCCGCCGATAAATTTAATGTGCTAGAACATTCATTTATATCTGGTGTTAAAAACGTCCATTGAGTTAAGGCTTGATATTGACTTTGAGTAATTGGGGTTATATTGTCAATCAATTTAATATTTGTATTGCTAAAGAAGAATCAAGTTTAGCGGATCCAGGAGATTTTAATGTTCAGCATGCAAATAATTCTTTTGGAAGAGAAGCACTTTCAGGTCAACCAAGTTTTCAGGGTTCACAATTATGGTATAAATGGACATCAGTTAAGGCTAGCGTGGATTATACCGCCGCAGAAAATCAAAATGCTGTAGGAGGTGGAGACATAGCTAGCTATTTAAATCAACAATATTCTTCTCAAATTTCAAATCAAAATATAACAGCTTTGATGGAAGCTTATGCTCCTCCTTCAGCAAATAATACCGCTCAATATGTTACCAACATAAATACATGGACTAATCAACTAATAAATCTTACATTGAATGGTAGCTCTCCATCCAATTCATCTAATTCTACTATTGCCAACTCTGGTTCCTGTGGAGGTGGAATTGCCTGTAATCAAAATAGTTCATCAAATAACAACCCTGGTAACATTAGAGAGTTAGTTGTTTGTATTGCCCAAAATCAACTTTCCTTATGGCAATCTCAACCAGGTTATACACCAATTGGAGGACCGAATTTTGGTTATGCTAATACTGGATATTTAAAATATTCACAAAATTCTCAAGAGGAGTGGTGTGCGGATTTTGCCTCTTGGGTTTATAATCAAGCAGGATATCCACTTCAAGCTGATCCAAATTGGAGAATTCCAGCCGTTCAAATGATTCAGTCAATTGGTCAAAAAAATCAAAATTTTCATTGGCACAAAGAGCCTGGTTACACTCCCAAAGCAGGTGACCTAGCTATACATTTATATGGTTCTACATATGCTCTCTCTCATGTAAACATAGTAGTGGGGGTTTCAGGAAGTAACGTTACTATGATAGGAGGGGATCAAGGTTCAGGTAGAGCACCCGGCCCTGGGCAACCGGGGCAGACAGTTGTTTCAGAATATACTGTTAACAATTTTGAAGGAGACAGTATAATTGGATATGTAAGTCCAGATTAATAATATGTTTGATAATAATGTTCCATTTTATAAAAAAAGACAATTTAAACAATTTAGTTTAATATCAATTCTAATAATTTTATTGTTTATTATTTACTTTACCTATAGGGTAATATCTTTTCATTTGGTAAGCATTAATCCAGATATAAATAATATAAACACTGTTGCACCCAATTTGAGCTTTAATTTTAGTCAAAAATTAGTGAAAGACGTAAAAGTTGTTACCAGCCCCAATTTTATTTTATCTTATAAAGTTGAGAATAATGAAATCATACTTAATTTAAATATACCTCTAAAAACAGACGTGTTGTATAAAATAAAAATATCAAATATTCAAAGTCAAAATGGTTCTAAAATCAGAGATTTAAATTATAGCTTTAGGGCTGTATTTAATCCGAATGGATTAAATAACAATCAAGAAAAAACTTTACTTCAAAATCAAGCTAATTACAATAAACAAGTATATAGCAACAGCCTACTTCAAATACTACCATTTACTGGACCTAATTTTGATTATCAAATAGGTTATACCACTACAAATGATGGTAAAATAACACTTCAAATTACTGCTTTGGGGCAACAAAAACAACAAGAAGCATTAAATTTTTTAAAGTCTCAACCGTCATTTAATCAAACTGACTACCAAATACAATATATCAATGCTCAACCATGAGTCTTTTAAAGAATATAATTTTAGGACAAATAATTTTATATTTAAGTATATTAATTTGTTTCTTAATAAAGCCAAGTGGTTTTCTTGCTAATAATGGAATTAGCTATTATGGAACTTTATTATCGACAATAGTTCCCTATATTATCGGAATACTAGGATCTAGTTTTTTACTATTTATTGGTGTAATAAAACATAAGAAAGTTTTTAAAGATTCTCTGGTAATAATCCTTTTAACGGCGTTGTTTCCTTTGTCTATATTACTTATAGTTTTTCCTTATACTTTTAATAATACTTTTTCGAACATACACGAAGCTATAGGGGTTTTAATATTCGTGTCACAATTAATAGTATCCTTAATCTTAGCTATAGACATTAAAAGAATAAATACCTATATCTTTCTTATTTTAGAAGTATTTGGAGGAATAGTGTCGGCTTATTACTTATTTCCTGAGAATGGCTACTTAATAGAAGGGCAGTTAATTTTTCAATTAGGATTTGGACTACTTATGATTAATTATTTAAAAAATTAT
>DAHXLC010000050.1 GCA_027371815.1 Candidatus Melainabacteria bacterium
AAATTGGTACAGTTTTAGCGAATCGCTATAAAATTATTGATTTTATTGGAGCTGGTGGCATGAGTTGTGTTTATAAAGCTCAACATCAAATCACCCAAAAATATGTAGCCATAAAACTTATGCATAGTCATATTATTAATAACCCACAAAGTGTTCGCCGCTTTCAGCAAGAAGCTACTGCAGCCAGTCGCCTTAATCACCCGAATATTATCAGTATTTACGATATCGGTGAAGACACTGATGGTTCCTTATATATGGTCATGGACTTTATTGACGGTGAATCATTAGCCCAAATAATTAAAGAATTTGAAAAATTACCGGTCGAAACAGCTCTTGACATTTTTAAACAGATAAGCAGTGCACTCGATCATGCTCACAGTAAAGGTATTATTCATCGCGATATTAAACCTAGTAATATTATGCTGGTTAATGATTCTAAAAATAAAAATTTAACTGTTAAATTAGTTGATTTTGGCATTGCTAAAATTTTACCTACAGATGATAACAGTCAAATAAAACTGACCCAAACTGGTGAATTATTTGGCAGTCCTTTATACATGTCCCCTGAACAATGTACCGGTCAAAATCTTGACAATCGCAGTGATATTTATTCATTTGGCTGTGTAATGTACGAAACTTTAACTGGGAAAGCACCATTATCCGGCAATAATATGCTCGAAACCATGTATAAGCAAATGAATGAAATGCCAGCAAATTTAGCCAATATCAAAGCATCAAGTGAAGTAATAGCCAAATTAGATAAAATCATTTTTAAAGCCATGGCTAAAGATCGTAACAAGCGTTATGTCTCAATATCTGAAATAAACCATGAATTAATTGAAATTGAAGATTTAACCAAAGGCAATTTCGAATATTTAATTAAATTGAAATTACTAATTAATGGTTTCTTAAGAAATTGTGTTAATTTTACCAAACGTTATCCTTTTCGTTCAATTATGCTAATAACACTTATCTTTACTGGATTAGTATTTAGCGTAATCTATTCATATTACGGTGATTGTTTTATGAATATAGCTGAAAATAAAAGAGAATTACCTTTTAAACTACTTTCTAATACCAATACCATAATTAAAAATGACATTTACCGTAACAAAGATTTGTTAGACTTTGATTATAATGCCGCTAATATTATGCAAGGTCAAGACAGTATTGATTTTTTTGAAACAGCCAAAGATCAAGCAGATTTTTTATTTAAAAATAATGACTTTGAACAAGCAAAAAACCAATATTTAAGTGCATTTAAAACTGCCCAAATAATCCATCATGACCAAAGTAAAGATGCTGCTGAAATAGATTCAAGACTAACTAAATGTTATTTCAACCTTAAAGATTATGTTCATGCTATTAAATACGGTTTAATAAGCATAAAAGTATATGAGTTTATTGATTCATTAGGAATTAGACACGATCAATGGGAAATACTAGATGCCTATTCAATAGTTGACAATTCGCTAGCGCATATATTACAAAAGCCTAATCTTGATAATTTAAATAAAGCAAATTACTATAGTCAGTTAAATCAAACCATTAATCAAGCGTTAGCTTTTTATAATGACGTTAAAATCCATGATTTGTGTCATAATGCTGAATATGAACCAGGCAAGGATCGATGTATAACCACTAATTTAACCAACTCAATACCTGACATAATCTTTAAGGTTGAAATAACATTTAGTTAGTCTTGAATCTATTTCAGCAGCATCTTTACTTTGGTCATGATGGATTATTTGGGCAGTTTTAAATGCACTTAAATATTGGTTTTTT
>DAHXLC010000061.1 GCA_027371815.1 Candidatus Melainabacteria bacterium
ATTGACACAGGTAAGTCATTTTGTTACAAATTTAGCAAATTGTTTAATTATTTTCTAAAAATAATTATTTACT
Source organism: Candidatus Melainabacteria bacterium (assembly GCA_027371815.1). Lineage (GTDB taxonomy): Bacteria > Cyanobacteriota > Vampirovibrionia > Obscuribacterales > JAKAZS01 > JAKAZS01. The sequence goes on from DAHXLC010000061.1 coordinate 74, forward strand.
TTCATTCATTGAATCAGTTGATTCTTGTGAAGTGGAATTAGAATCCGATGATTTTACTGTATTTTCAGTATTTTTGGCAGCATCACTTTCATTGACGGAAGTAGAACTTTCCGATTTTTGTGTATGACTTTCTTTTATCGAAGATGAACTTTCTGATTTGGTTTTATCTAAACCACTAGCCTCTTTACTAGCGGGTTCGCCAGGAAATAAAACTTCATCAATAACATGGACTACACCATTTTTGCATTTAATATCTTCTTCTTTAATTAAAGCTCCACCAACGATTTTTTTACCATCTTTGCTGGTTTCAAGGACTAAATATTCTTCAGCCATCGAAGGAACGTTCATTTTTTCATTCATATTATGTGTTGCCAAGGATTTATGGGCAACGACATGATGACTAAGAACTTTCTTTAATTTTTCAGGATTAGCTAATTCATTTTTTTGTTCTTGCGTTAACTTTGAAAAAGCTTTGTTTGAGGGGACAAAAACCGTATAAGGTCCTTTACCTTTAAGGGTTTTATCTAAACCAGTTTTTTGGGCTTGTTTAGAAAATTTGCTAAGACTAGATTTGGATTTAATCGTTTCGGTAATATCTCTAGTCGATTGATTTTGTTCGCTACTTGCCGTTGTATCGCTAGAAGCTGCTAAACTTGGATAATTAAAACCAAATAAAGCCGTAGACATAATGATTCCGGTTATAATTTGCGAATGTAACTTCATATTTTCTCCTTTTAAGTGAATTAAACGTGTTTATTAATAGCGTCAGCTAATTTAGCTTTTGGTACTGTTCCAACTACCTGTTCGACTACTTGGCCACTTTTAAATATATATAGACTTGGTATACCTTTTATTGTATAAGCCTGGGCTGTTTTAGGATTTTCATCAGTATTTAGTTTAACTACCTTAAGTCGGCCTTGATATTCCTTGGATATATCTTCGACGACTGGAGCAACTGCTTTACATGGACCACACCAAGGTGCCCAAAAATCAACTAATACTGGAATGTCTGACTGTAAAACTTCCATTTCAAAACTTGTATCGCTCACATTCATAACTGATGACATATTTTCCGTTGGACCTCCTGATATAAGAATTTATTTTTAAGAAATTTAAGTTATTTTAGGGAATTAATTTAAGTAAGTAAAAAGCATTTTACTAAAATTGGCTTATTTTTGTAGTTTAATCCACAATTGTAAATTCTTTAAAAATTTAATCTTTTACTTATTTAATTGTATTCATAAAATATATATATAATTTTGGGTTATTTTAATTAAAGTGTATTTTGAGTTCAAAAGAAGCAAATTTGTAAAATTATTAAATTTTCTCTTTAAATTTTTTGTAAGCTAATATTATGAGGCAAAATCCAGCCGGAAGTATTGTCGATATAATAAAACAGGTAAAATGTAATACTGTTGCAAAAATAATGGCATTATCGCTAGAAATAGTCGAAATATGAGTTAAAGTCTCGCTGACCATTAAGTGAAAACTACCTACACAGCCAGGTGTTGGGATTAAAACGCTTAGCGATCCTACGAGAAACGTTGTAAACATTATATTTAAACTAATCAAGTTAAATAAGTGTAAACTTTTAAAGACACAAAAATAATTTAAAAAATACATAAACCACATGAAAAATGAATAACTTAGTATTTGTGGGTAATACTTTGGTGAATTTAAACATTGAACCCCTTGTTCAATTTGCTTTAAAATATGTTCAATTTGATTTATTTTAATAGTTTTGCTTATTTTTTCTAATACTTTTGGCAAAATAGGTAACAATATAAAACCTGTGCCAGCCATACAAGATAGCATTAGGGCTGTATTTTTAAGCCAAGGCAGATTGTGGGCGATGTGAGCTGGTAAAAAATATAAGCTAAGGCAGGCTAGTAAAGCTAACATCATAATATCTAAAAGCCGGTCAATAATTACCGTTGGCAAAATTAAACTTAGGGGTAATTCTTCCAGATTAGCTAAATAGTAAGTCCTGGCTAATTCACCAGCTCGAGGTATAGCCAAATTTATGGCATAGCCAAACATAATGGTTGCAAAACAGTTAAATAAACTAATCGATCTATTGCAAAGTGGTTTTAAAAGTAGCACAAATCTTAGCGCTCGTATGACATGTGAAACAATTGAAACCCCAATAGCTAGAACCAAATATAGTAAATTAGCTGACTCGAATGCTTTAATAATTTGACCTAATTGAATTTTGCTAAAGACAAAATAAAGACAAATTCCTGCTAGAACCAAGCCCACTATAATATTTATGAGACTTTTTTTATTTAAATTTAAAATTTTGATTAGTTTTTCCATAAAAGACAATAGATTATAAAAGTTTAAAGAAATATTTAGAAATAACTAAAAAGTATTAGCCAAATACTTAATTTTAATCTTTAATAGTATAAGTCTTAAAATAGTGTTAAAAATATTATTTTGTGGCATATATTTATTGAGATATATTAATATTTAACTTTAACTGGAGTTTTATTCTACTATAGATGGTTCACAAATTAAATGTTGGTCAAGTCAAAAACGTTTTGCTTTTTGATTACAATACAAATCCCAATCCAAAATTAATTTCTTTATTTAAAAATGAATTACTTCATAATTTAAATTTAGAATCTACTGATGATTTACAAAAAACAATAACTAAGCTTAAAAATGACAATTTAGACTTATTAGTAATTAATTTTGGCAAAAATCATAATTCACCAGAAATTATTACGAAAATTCGTAATCTAGTTCAAAATATTCCAATCGTATTAATTTGCGACACAATAGATCTTAATGCTGAAATTTTAAGGGATGAAATCAGTAATGATATTTATAGCCTTAGTTCCAGTTTAGATAAAAATTCTATTGCTGATTTTATAAAGTATACAATTGAATTAAATCGGGTAAAAACTAATTTACATGAGGCTCGTAATGAATTAGCTCAAAGCCAGCTTCGGCTTAAAGCCATTGAACAAAATGATGCCTTAACTGAAGTCTTAAGTGCTAGTGGTTTAGCTTTTGTTTTGCAAAATGAGTTTTTCCGTGCCCAACGTGGTGGATGGGCATTATCCGCCATCCTTGTTGATTTGGATGACTTTGGTCGAATTAATGCTTCCTTTGGCCATGCAACTGGTGATATTGTTCTTAAAGAAACTGCTAATCGTTTAAAAGATACTTTGCGTCCCACCGATTATATTGCGCGCATTGGTGGGGATAAATTTTTGATTTTATTACCTGAAACTAGATTAGCTGAAGCTATTTTAGTTGCCGAAAAAATTCGTCTGTCGGTAGGTGAAAGTCCAATGCGTTTAGCCAGTGAAACAATTAGACTTACGGCAAGTTTGGGTGTTTTAGCCTTACCTTATAATTTCTGTTCGATTGAAGAAATTGTATCATTAGCTAGACATGCTGTTTCTGAAAGTAAAAGCGCTGGCAAAAATCGTGTTACTACGGCTGAGGCTAAATCCGCCGAAAATATCCAATCTCCTGATTACAAGCAAGCCTTAGATCAGTTATTGGAGCAATTGCGTCAAGGAGACTGTTTCAAAGCTGTATCCATGCCTTTATTATCGCTAAGCGATGAAAAGCTCATGGGCTATGAAATATTAAGTCGCGGCCCAGCTGGAGCTTTTGAAATGCCTGATGATTTATTCAGGGTAAGTATTGAGCATAATTTATTGACTATTGTAGATTTACGTTGTTTAAAGACATGTTTAAATGCCACAGTGGATCCTAAATTTGATCAAAATGTCTGTTTTCATGTCAACTTATTTCCCTCAACCATTATTGATACACCTATTGACAGACTCTTAACTTTATTTCCTGACAACAAGAAGGATGGTAATTTCTGTATTGAAATTAGTGAACAACAATTTATTGGTGATCCAACTTATTTAAGGGATCATGTTCATACTTTGCGCGAAAATGGCATTTTAGTGGCTATAGATGACGTTGGTTTTGGTCGTAGTTCATTAGAAAGTTTAATTTTACTTGAACCCGATATTGTTAAAATTGACCGCAAATATGTTTCGGGAGCTTATAAAGAACCAGCTAAGGCTAGATTACTGACGCGATTAATTAAAGTTATCCAGGCTTTAGGTTCAGATCTTATTGCTGAAGGCATTGAAGAACGTGAGGATCTTGAATTCTTGCTGGAAAATGGTGTTAAATATGGTCAGGGCTGGTACTGGGGTAAGCCTAGTTGAGTTTAGCTTTAGCTAGTCAATTACAATTTAACACAATTTTAAATGAGTCTTATGAAATTTGGCATAGTGGACTAAGTATTCGGCATTACTTTTCCTTAAATCAACGTTTACTTAATTTAAACTGGGCAAAAACTAATTATCAGTTTTTGGTTTTATTGCATAAGAATCAAATTTTAGGTGGCCTCAAATTCTATCAGTTACATTTACGCTATAATAATTTTGTTTATAAATTAGCTGGATTAGGAGCAATTTATATCCTCAAAAAATATCGTAATTTAGGATATAGTAGTGAATTAATTAATCAGGTTATCCAACTTTGTCGTAAGCAAAATTATGATGGCATCATTTTATTTAGTGATCTTAAGCCGGAATTTTACAATAAATTCGGTTTTGAAGTATTAGCTTATCAAGATTTTAATTTTTTCCTTAAATTAGTTAATAATGATTGGGAAATTAATTCGTCAATTCAAATAAATGAAAATAGCTATATAGCTGCTGATTTAAAGCAAAAGTCGATAGCTTGGCTTTCACCTATTTACAACGAATGTAATAAACTAAATCCATTGGGAATTTTGCGCAATGAAAATTATTGGTCATTTAAAATCTTTAAAGAAAATTATCTATCAAGATTTTCGCAAATTAAATGGCCTAAAGTTCAAACTTTAATTGATGTAGACAATGAAGCTTATATTTTATATGAAATAAATAATTCAAATCTGCGCATCTTGGAAATACAAGGAAAAAATCCCGATTATCTATTAAATTCATTGATGAATAATTGTGTCCAACAAAGTATTACCGATTTAAAAATGTTTGAAGCTAATGGCCAATATTTTACTAATCTGCAAAATCTAGCGAAAAAGAGCTTTTATAGTCCAAGAAATTGGGGTATATTTATGTTACTTGCGTTAAGTCCTGATTTAAAAAATAGCTTTACAGGTTTAAGTCAATTATTACCATTTCCCATCCAAGAATTAGATTATCTCTAACTATATGAATGCCGATTTAGCTCCAAATCAATGTATTGACATTATCGCTTCGCAGTTGATAAGTGAAGGAATAAGTCACTTATTTGCTACAACCGATTCGTATGTGTATACCAAACTGGATAATAGTGTTACTAATTTTAATATATTAACCAGTGCCTGTCCTAAAACTATTACAGCTTGTGCAATGGGTTATAGTCAAGCCTGTTTAAAAACCAGTATTGTTTTCTTAAAAGATTATGCTCAATTCCTTGAAGCTTATCCAGCAATATATAGTGCCAATTTAACCAATATTCCGCTAATTATCATTTATTTTGAAGACTTTAGCCAAGAGCTTTATCATAATTTTAATTTGGCTAAACCAGCTAAACATCATTTAATTATAAATAATCTGGAAAATTTGACTTACTCATTGCGCAATGGCTTTTTTCAGGCTGGCTGCCTGCCCCGTGGACCAATTAGCATTAGCATTAACCAACAATTACTCAATAAACAAGTTAATTCATATTTAGCCTATTTACCACCGCAAACTAACAGTTTTAACCCGCCTGACCTAAATTTCATTAAAAAAATTGCCCAGGTGTTGTTTAACGCTAATTCACCAACTATTATAGTTGGTGATGAAATTAATCAATGTGGGGCTAGGCGGGAGGTTGAGTCATTAGCTAAAATTTTAGCTGTTAGTGTATATGGTGAGGCTATTTATACTAGTGTTAATTTTTCAACCAATCATGAGTTTTTCCTAGGTCATTTACATGATGACTTAAAATATAATCAAGATATCCTGGATAAACATGATGTAATCCTGTTAATTGGGGTCAAAAACCCTCAAACTGCTTTTATTGAAAACTTGCAATATATGCAAAATCAAAAAATTATTATTCAATTAAGTTTAGATTTTAACAATATAATTGCAACCATTCCTAGCTATCTTAATTTAATTGCTGACTTAGCAGCTAGTTGTCTTAAAATACAAAACGAAATACAAGCATTAATAAATAAACACTGGCTTGATCAAGCCAGTGTTCGTAAAAATAATATTATAACTCAAAATTTGACTTTATTAAAAGCTTTAAAAGCTAATGAGGTTCAAAGTTTTAATACCTTAGCCAGATTCTTAAACAATTTAAGTGTAATTAAACCTGCTCAAGATCCCTTAGTAGCCTGTCAAAGTCTTAAAATTCATAATTATTCTATCGGATTTGCCTGGACTAGTTCAAGCTCCTACTATAGTTTAAATACTTATGGTAATGGTTTAGAATTAGGCCAGGCTATTGGCATTAGCCTGGCCTGTAATTCATCACAATCAGTAGTAGTATTAGCTAGTGCCAAAGCAATAACGGAATTTATTAATCCCTGGTTTTTAGCTTTAAATCATGGTCTTAATCTTAAATTTATTTTTTTGACGTCCAAAAACCTAAAATCACTAGACGATTATTTTAAATATTTACAAATTGAAAGTTTACATTTAAGCAAAGACATAAATGTAAATTTAAAAAAACTCTTTGATAATCATGAAAGACCGCAAGCCATTAATATTATATTAGAAAAATAAGAATTATTAACAGGTTTTTACACAATTCTTAAGTAAAAACATTATTTTTTTTAGCAATTT
>DAHXLC010000038.1 GCA_027371815.1 Candidatus Melainabacteria bacterium
ACTAATACCGTAGGCATTTATTCTACTGAAAATTCCAATCAAAGCATTGAAAGCAATAATATTGAAGTAACTATTGAAAATCCCGATAACCAATTAACTGCAGCTATCGAACAGTTTAAAGCAATGGATATCGAGAGTAACAATAATGTAGAAGTCAGTTTAGAAAATGAAATACCTGAACCCATATCAGAAGAAACTGATGCAGATTTAAACACATCTCAAGCCAAGTTAAATAAAGTTGTATACAACAACATAGATGACATTATCAATCCTAACGATATTGAAAACATGGTAAAACAGCTCATTACTGACGATTTGGTAATCAGTTCAAGTTCTAAAACGACAACCAACAAACCAGTAAATAAATCAATAGAAATAATACAGGACGATAATTACAATACTTTTATTGAAGCTCGTAAACAAATGGCAAAATTAAAAAGTTCAGCAACTTTTATCCGATTAAAACCGGTAGAGCCAGAACTACAAAATTTTAATTCAACTATATTATCTAACAAAAACTCTGAAGACTTAATGTCAAAAATTGCTGATACCAATGAAAACATTAATGAAACAATAATTCAAAAATTGGAACTGTCAGCTGAACTGCCTGACGTATCTATTGAAGAAGCCAGCCCACTTATTGAAGACAGTCCATCTCTATCAGCCGATTTATTTGCTGAACCAATTTTAGCCCCAGAACCTGAAATATTTCAAGAACCGGTATCTGAACCTATTCAAGAACCAGTTTCTGAACCTATTTTAGCCCAAGAATTAGAATTAGATCAAAATCAATCACAAAATAATCCTCTAATTAACTTAACTGAAAGTAGTAATAAAGTAAGTGCTATTGTCAGTGAATCACTTGATACTATTAAGTCACAAATCCAATTTCAGAATTTACCAGAAAAGAATTCAGACTTAGTTGAAATGACAAAGCAAATTAACAACAAGTTAGCTAATGATACCAAATTTAATAAAGCGCAATCAATGTCTTCTCAAAAAATAAAAAAATTCTTTAATAAATCAAAACAACTAGATGACGAACTTAATATTAAAGAATCCATAAATATTGGAGAAATTATTCCACCAACTGAAATTCTCGAACCAAAAACAAAAAAACAAAACTTTGATGCAATTGATAAAAATGAAATTTCCATTCCTGAAAAACCAAAAACTGAAAGTACTCCTTTAGCAAAACTCAACAAAACTGTTGACGGTAATGACTGGGACAGTGATATTGATGCTGCCTTTGCTAAACTGGTACCAGAATCAGCTTTTAGAGAAGTCCACTCGAATCATGTTGAACCAGTAATTTCAACAGAAGAACAAACACTTCACGAAATTATTAGTGCTGAAATAAAATCTAGCGAAGATCTCATTAATGAAAAATTCAAAGATCTAACTAATAACGATCCTGATGAAAGCCAAGTTATAACAAATAATACCTCAGACAATTCAACTAATTTTAAAGAACCAGTATTAAACGTTTCTGATGAAATTAATACTGCTGTTAATGAAGCATTTGATAGACTCATACCCAAAAGCGCATTGAAAACATTTACCACTGAAACAGTAGAAATTTCATTAGAACCAGCTCTCTTAAAAACCTCAAAAACTAAAAATGAAATTTCTAATATTAAAACAGACTTAACTGGTGGCAAAGACGAAATAAAAGTACCGATAGTCAATCCAGATAATAATATAAAAACAATTGCCACAGACATAACCTTAAAAAACCAGTCAAACGAAAATTCCTTAGAAGTAACCGCTATTGAAAGTAAAGAATCTATACCAGAAGTAGATTTAGATACGGAAAATGCTCTAAATGCATTAATGACAGATGTTTTATTAGCAACACAATCTAATAATAATTCTTTAACTAATCAGGATATATCTTTTGATCCTAATTTCATAGACAGTAAAGAAATTAATAATAAAAATGCAACCAAGTTTTCTGATACTTTACAAAATCTCCCCAGTCTTGAAAATTCTGTTGAAAATCTTTTAGGAACAATAGATCCTGCAAGCATAGACAAAACTGAATTATTAAAAAGAATTAAATTAATCAATGATAATAAAAACCAATTAAAAGATAAAGATACCGACCCCTTACTTATAAATCTTAAAGCAGTTAAAGTTGAAACGCCTCAACCAGTCAACACTAAAGCTGAAACGCATGAACCAGTCAACACTAAAGCTGAAACGCCTCAACCAGAAATACCTTTGCCCCAGTCATTAAAACCTATTGCACCATTGGTTAACAGTAAAGAATTTGCAAAGTTAACGCCAAAGGCACAGACTTCTACGACCATAAATAGTAATCCCACAAAATCTCTAGGACGGATGCTCGAAGACGTAGAAACAATGAATAATATCATTAGCGAAAGTCAAGATGTTGTCCAAAAAATAATTTCTACCGAGTCTAACAAGAATTCTAAAAATAATAGCTTGCTCGTAAACAAAAAAATCATTAGTCAAGCTCGTGGAGAAGGTCTTGATGAAATATTAACAGAAATTAACAAGAACTCCGGTATTACCGGATCATTGATAGTAGGGCATGATGGCAATATTATGGCCAGCCAGTTAGTTTTAGAAGATTACCAAAAAATGACGATGGCGGTTTTGTCAATGGGTCTAGTCGGTAACAATAAAATAACCTGTGAAAAGTTAGAATTAGGAAAACTTCAACGCATAATTTTAAATGCTGATCGTGAAGTCGTCATACTTATAAATATGGCTGTTGGCATACTTGTAGTAATAGCAACAAATTCACAAACTGTCATAAATAACATTATGACTGAAATTGGTAAATTAATTAATCTGGATTAATAATTATCATTATCTAAAATTTGAGTACTGTTCATACAAATCAATTTATACTTAAATTAAGGAATCAATCATCTTCATATTTAAGGAGATTATGATTCAGTTCAAAGAAAAAAAATTACCAAATCCTCAAGGAGTTACCTATGACTAATCCAACTATTAATCAACTTAAAGTAGGCGATAAAGCGCCAAGCTTTACGGGAAATTCACACACTGAAGCCAGCATTAGCTTAAATTCTTACTTAAATAAAAAAAATGTCATTCTGGCATTTTATCCTAAAGATGATACTCCAGGCTGTACCAAAGAAATGTGTTCCTTTTCTGAAAACCTCTTAGCGTTTGAAGCAAAAAATACGGTAGTATTAGGCATTTCCTTAGACAATGTAGATAGTCACAGTAAATTTGCCCAGAAATACAATTTAAACCAACAGCTGTTAGCTGATGAAAATGGTTCAATTGCCAAACTATTTGGGGTATTACCCGAAGGCAAAAACACAGCTAACCGCGTCTTATTTATTATTGATAAAACTGGTACAATATTAAATATAATTGAAGGGATGCCAAATACCCAAGAAATTCTTGATCTGCTTGAATCACATAAATAAACAAAAGCCTTTTAATGATTATAACAAATTGTAGAACTAAATTAACCATACTTGCGCTCATAATGCTTATGTCTAACCAGTTGCTCCTAATTAAACCAGGCAACTGTTTAGCAGAAAAACAAAATCAATTGTTAAAAGGTGAAGTAACCTATTTGGTTCCTAAAGGAACCCCAATTAAACTTAAAGTAGCTACAGTTCCAGTTTGGGATGTGAAACTACTTAACCGTGATATTGACAACAAGCCAAGACCAGCCAAAGAAGGACAAATAATAACTTCTAAAGTAGTTGAAGATATATATGTTGATGAAAACAAAGTAATACCTCAAGGCAGTGTCTTTTATGGCACTATTGAAAAAATTATTCCAGCCAAACGCTTATTTAAATCAGGATCAGTCGTAATAGCTTTTTCAAGGTTAAAATTACCTAACGGTAAAGTCTATGCTTTTAAAGCTCAAGCTGATAATGTCCCTCAATCAACTTTTAAATCAAAACTACGTAATTTAGGCACTGTAACATCCTATGCCGCTGGAGGAGCTATTGTCGGCGCTATCGTTGCTTTTGCCTTGACTGGTATAAATCCCACCATAGCGCTGCATGGTTATAATATAGCTGGTGGCGCTGCTGGTGGAGCCCTATTAGCTGGTGGCTATGCAGTGCTTAGGAAAGGTAATGCCGCCACACTAGAGCCTGGTGATACCTTAAATTTAAATATTGATAGTAATCTTTTGTTACCAATTGCCCAAAGCCCTACTCCTAAAATTTTAAATAAAATCAAAGGGTTATCCTTAAAAGTGAGCAATGCTAAAATAATCAATGATGGTGTTAATGGCAAACTTTTAAAATTAGATTTAACTATTGTCAATAATAGTGATAATACTATTAAGTCCATTAATATTTTTATCGAAGACTCAAACGGCAATCGGTGCCCAATAATGCAGCCACTAGAAGACACATCAGATTATATGTTTAATGTTGATCCATATACTATGGAAAAATTCACTTTATGTTTTGAATGTGAGTATCCAAAATTAAATCAAACTCTGGTTATTGTTGACCATAACACTCGTACCGTAGCTCACGAAGTAAAAATATCCTATAAATATGAATAACTTTATCAAAAATTACCAACCTTTATATTTAAAATATCGACCGCAAATACTAAGCGAACTTGTGGGTCAGAAATTTATCTGCCAAACCTTAACCAATGCTATTAGTCAAAATCGCTTAAGCCATGCCTATTTATTTACTGGCCCTCGAGGAACCGGAAAAACATCAACAGCTAGAATTTTAGCAAAATCCGTAAATTGTATTAATGGCTCAACTGCTAATCCGTGTAATGAATGTGAACGTTGTATTGATATCAAAATTGGTAGTAGTACTGCGGTAATTGAATTAGATGCAGCTTCGAATAACAGTGTTGATGATGCCCGTATTTTAATTGAAAAGGCACCATTATCGGTAATTGGTGGCAAAATTAAATTTTATATAATAGATGAATGTCATATGTTAACGAAAGAAGCTTTTAATGCTCTCTTAAAAACCATTGAAGAACCACCACCATCAGTAATTTTTGTCCTGGCTACAACCGAAGAACAAAAAGTTCCCCAAACTATTTTAAGCCGCTGTCAAAAATTAAGTTTTAAATTTATTGCTCAACCAGAATTAATTAATCATCTAACTAAAATTTGTGAACTCGAGAATTATAATATTGCAGATGATGCCATTCAGCTTATAGCTAGACGAGCCCAGGGCGGACTCAGGGATGCTTTGACTATGCTTGATCAAGCAAGTCTGTTAAGTTCTTGCGATTATAAAGTATCACATCAAGATTTAGTTAAAATATTTGGCGTATTAAGTGAAGAATCATTAAATGAATTAAGCCAATATATTCATGAGGGAAACTCTCAATCAATGCTAAAAACCATTGAAAACATCTTACAAGATGGTCGTGAACCAGCAGTAATTATTACCGAATTAACCAAACATTTTCTCAATCTAGCTAAGGCCTACTTCTATGAAAGTAAAGATATTGAACAGCTAAATTTGATCATCTTAGGCTCTAAAGAATATATAAATAAAATAATCGTTCATGCCCAAGATTTTGAATACAAACATTTAATCTGGCTAACTCAATTTATGAGCCAAATGGAACAAGAAATCAAACGGGCACCAAATCCAACTATGTTTCTTGAAATAAAACTTTTATCAGCTATTAATAAAATAGATTACTTAGCTAATGATAAAATCAATGAAAGACTAACAAAACTAGAAAATCTAATCAGCGAAGACAACTATGTATTTAATAAAACACCAGCTTTAACGGTTAAACCAACTCCAACCAATCAAAATACTTTATTGCCAACAGAAAAACTGGATTCAGCCAAAATTACAGTTTCAATACCAGTTAGTCCTAACGATCAAAATAAGCAAATCGCTAAAGTAATGCCTACCGAAGACTTTACCAAAAGTGCTACATCGATAAATGATTCCCAAAATAGTGAAACTACTTATAATTTAGATCGAGAAAATGAAGAAATTTTATCAGGCAATAATACTATTGATCAAGAAGAAATAATTCCTAGTTCCGATAGCAATGGCTCTCAAGATTTCTGGTCTAAACTGCTTACTGAACTCCAGAATTTACATATGCCTACCTATAGTCTTATTTTATCCCAGGCTAATTTCATATCTTTAATTAATGAAGAATTATCCATTGGTGTTGCTGCAACTCTACAAAAAACGCTTGAAAAGAAACAAGATTATATAATTAAAGCTGGTAAAACTATTACCGGAAAAGTATTATCAGTCAGAATTAAAGTACAAGACAAAAAAAAAACAACTGACTTAAGTCCAGTTAAGTCAAAAAAAATCCCTGAAAATACTGATATTCAACCGCAAAAACTCGAATCACGAAACCTACCAACGCCTGACCTAAATCAAGCCCCTAACGACAGTCAGGATTTAATTAAACAGGCCTATAATTTATTTGAAGGTCCTGGTTCAAAATTAATTGGTTAATAAATGTTAAAAGAGGAAGCCAAATGCATAAATTTATTAAAACCGTATTATTTATTCCAGTTATAGGTATTACCGCATTTTTAATTACTGGTATTATTAATATTTGCCAAAAAAAAACAATTTATCCAGTAATAAGTTCGCAAGTAAATTCATCATTTGCCAAAGTATCAACGATATTACAAAACAAATGTGCTGACTGTCATGGTCAAAATATGACGAATTATCCCTTTTACTTTAAACTTCCTATTGCTTCAACAATTATAAAAAAAGATATTGAGAAGGCTCAAGACATTTTTTTACTAACTAAAGGAAAGCTTGAAGGTAGTGAACCTTTTACACATCTACAATTAGTTGATTTAAAAGGAGTTGCCCAAAGAGATTCAATGCCACCATTAAAATATAAAGTTTTGCACTGGAATGCTTTTTTATCTAATTTAGATCGTAAAACAATTATTGCCTGGATTGATAGTCAAAAAATCAATAATGAATTTATCGCAATTTCCCAAAGCAACCAATCACAGCCTGACAAAATAAGCCTTGGTAAAGATCTGTTTTTTGATCAACGCTTATCAGCTAATGATACGATAAGCTGTGCCAGCTGTCATAGCTTATCAACTGGTGGCGTTGACAATGCTAAATATTCAACCGGGATTAATGGTCAATTAGGTAATATTAACGCACCCACCGTATTTAATGCCACCTTTAACTTTGCTCAGTTCTGGGATGGTCGCGCTGCCAACCTTAAAGATCAAGCCAATGGACCTGTTAATAACCCTAAAGAAATGGGCTCAAACTGGAAAGAAGTTATTGCTAAATTAGTTAAAGATAAAACATATATCGGTAAATTTGCCAAAATCTATAACAATCCAATATCCTCAAATAATATTACTGATGCAATAGCTAGCTATGAAGAAACCTTAATTACCCCTAATTCGAAATTTGATCAATTCTTAAATGGTAATAAATCAGCCTTAAACAACGAAGAATTAGCTGGCTATAACTTATTTGTCAGTGAAGGTTGTTCGGCTTGCCATAATGGTATCAATTTAGGCAGTAATTCTTATCAAAAAATGGGACGTAACCATAACTACTTTAAGTGGCGCGGTAATATAACCGCTGCTGATTTTGGCCGTTACAATGTAACTAAAGCTGAAAAAGACAAATTCTGGTTTAAAGTACCGACTTTACGCAATATAGAATTAACTTATCCTTATTTCCATGATGGCAGTATCCAAAGCCTTGATCAAGCAGTGAAATTAATGGCCAAATTTGAATTAGGCAAAGAATTAAATAACCAACAAGTTAATTTAATCGTCCAATTCCTTAAAACCTTAACTGGTCAATATCACAATGTTAATTTAACCAATAAGCACCCATCATAAAAACTAAAATCATTACAACCGAAGAATTTTAAAAATTATCCTGTAATTCTTCGTAACAAATGAGCACATTTTAAATTTCAGATGTTATAATGTGTTATAATATTAACATAAATTAATTTAAGTTTCGCATCTGGTTTTCTGTAAAGTCTAGTTAAGGTCGAAAGAGGGTGATTGATATGAATAAGAAATCCATATTATTACTTCTAGATGGACAGGATCACTCTTTTCATGCAGCTGCTGTAGCTTGGCAAATGGCTCAGTCAGCTAATATTGAAGTTACAGCGTTACATGTTATTGATACTAACAGCATTTGGAATTTTTTAGCTTATGCTAAAACTGGTTTTATAGGTTCAGGCCCTTATTTTGCAGCGCATGAATCAATTACCCAAGAATTACGTAATTTAGCTGATACATTATTTATGGCTTATAACAGTCGTGTTGCTGATTTTAATATTAAAAGTACAACCAAAATTATCGAAGGGAATTTAATTGATGCAGTTAGTAACGAAGCCTTAAACCATGATTTAGTTATAATTGGGCATAAAGGTAACCAGGAAAATTTTATCAATGAAGAAAGGCGAAGATTTGAACGCAATAGTGCATGCGAACAGTTAATTCATGTATGTCCAGTACCAATACTTATTATCCAAAAAGAAATTAAGGAAATTTCTACTTTAAAAATGATGGTAAGCATAACGGCCTTTAATGAAAAAATTGCTCAAAATGTTTTAGCTTTAACTAAATTATTAGGTTTAAAGGCTGAAATTTGCCTGGTTAAAAGAGACTCATCAATTGAAGATGATAAGGTTCTCTTGAGCGAATTAAAAGACAAAATTCCTCATGCTAAATTTATTATTATAACTGAAGGCGAAATGACTAGATGCTCAAATGATAGCGATCAATTTATTCTCCAACCCGAAAATATTTGCGTTATGTCTATTAAATCCGATAATAATGTGACCAAAACATCTTTAGGTCACGATGCACAAAAACTTGTCCATTTTCTAAAATACCCAGCGTTATTATTATATCCCGAATTAAATACATCTCACTAAGATTTAAAAACTTATATATAATATTAAATGGCTCTACAGCTAAGTCATTACCAAATATGTCTAACGAAAAATCAGCTAAGACATTTTCAGAACTAACCAAAAATGTGACTAGTCTTTATCTTTAACGGCTTGGGTTTCCAGAGTTTCAATAATTTTAAAGCCTTGAATAACCTGAGCCAAACCAAACACCAATAAACCTAATGCCGCAGTTATAATACCTATAACTAGTAGATTTCGACTCAAATTAATCTTGAATAATTTAAGTGGATCCCCATTAAAACGATTTAAAGGATCAGTTCCATCAAGATATTCTTCACTATCAGCAATACCATCACCATCCAAATCACTTTTATTACCTAGAGCTGTAGCTAAATCCTGGGGCTGAGCAATTAAAGTAATTAACTTTTGCATTCCTACAGTTTCAACTATATGATTACCAAATCGATTAAGGATTGGACTGTCAACTTTTTGACCGGGTTGCATAGCTAAACGAGCAATATTTACTCTAGCCATTTCCGCTACCGTCATATGTCCTAACTGACCCAAATCATTTCCAGTTGGGCCAGTATCATTAGCATGACACATGGCACAATTAACGGGTTTTCCTGAATGCTTGGCGACAAACTCCTCAAGCTGGGGAAAGGAATAGCCTTTTAGATTAAATTGACCAATAACCAATAAACTAAGAATAAATAAATATGTTTTTTTATACATGTTTTAACCTCCACCAGGCTTAATCATCGAATAAATTTGCTGACCAAAAACTGTTACGGTGAACAAATACAACCCCATGGCGATAGCTATATAGGTCAATACCTTACGGCTCGTATTCTTAAAAATCCAGGGCGTAAAAATAAGAATAGCCATCACAATTAATGATAAAATCACTAAAACCGGAAATGGCAATAACTCTAACGGGTAATAAACAAAATAAAAATACCATTCAGGTTTAATACCAGCTGGTGTAGCACCTAAAGCATTAAATGGCTCCAAAAGCGGATAAGGTAAAAATGCTTCGAAAGGCAATCCAACAGCTAGAATAAATACCATTAAAAAGGCTATAGACCAAGCAATAAAATCCTTTAAGATAAATTCCGGAAAGAATTTTTCAAATCGCTTAGGTATTTCATCACTACCTTTACTTATGCCATGTAACTGCACAAGCAATAAGTGAACCGAAACAATAAGTAAAACCGCTAACGGTAAAAATACCACATGTAACACATAAAACCGACTTAAAGTTGGCTGGCCAACTTCATCACCACCTTGAAATGTCGTAACTATCGTTTTAGGAATTTGGGCTAAAACACCTGGCAGAAGCTGTCCAACCGACTGAACAGATTGAAGGCCTACTTTAGTAGCATTAACAGCTATCTGATTCCAGGGCAATAAATAGCCGGTAAAACCCAAAGTAAAAGTAACCCCTAACAGTAAAATACCGGTAATCCAGGTGAATTCACGTGGCTTTTCAAAGGCTTTCATCGCAAAAGTAGCCAGGAAATGGATCATCCCACACAAAATCATTAAAGAAGATGACCAGGTATGCAAGTTATGCATAAAAAAGCCACCATTAATATTAAGAGCCAAATTTTCCACCGATAAATTTGCATCACTTATAGTTGGTTCATAATAAAACAACAAAAAGATACCAGTAATAACCTGAATTACAAAAAAGAGAAATGTTAGACCACCAGTATAATAGCCCCAACTGGCCTTATGAACCGGAACAATTTTATGTTCAAATAATTCAAAAATAAAAAGCTTTTCAACGGGAAATCTTTCTTGTAAAAAACTAAAAACTTTATTATTAGAAATCATTGTAATCGTCCTATGCTTTAACAATATAAACGCTAGTATCTTTCAAGAGGTTTTTATCCATTACCCCAGTAATTTTTCCATCAAGGTTACAAGTGGTAAGAACTTTACCTTGTTTATCTTTAATTACCCAATTTAATTTAGGCAACGGTAATTTAGCTGGCGATCCGGCATTGGGAACCCCTGTTTGAACATTGAAATAAGAAATATGACAAGGGCATAAAATTGTACCATTATTAACTTCATTACCAACAGTACAACCAAGATGAGTACATTTAGCCGAAAGCAAATTAGGCAAATCATTATCACCTAAAAAAGCTAAGGCTGGTTTCATTGTGTAATCGATAAAATAAATTCCGGAAGTTTTACTAAGATCATTATATTGTGAAACCAAAATATAATCATTTTCAACTCGTTCCAAAGCTAATTCATTTTGACTAGTTACAGCTTGCATTCTTTCAATACTGGTTTTTAGGAATTTAATTTTTTCCGGTTTCGTTATTTTAGAACCAAAAAAATAAGCAAATACCTGAGCCGCTGCTCCCAGTGACAATATGGCAGCACCACTAATAATACCAATAAATCCTTTCAGAAAATGTCGTCTAGCTGTTTGCGGTATTTTTACTGAATCAGTCATAAGATTATCTTCCTTTACTTGCAAAACATAATGAATTTATTTAATTTAATTCAAAATCTATTTTAATACAGATTTGTATAAATTTTGTATTTGTTAAAAAAAATAATCATTTTATCAGTTACATTACAACTTTAACTTATTCTTAACAAAGACCTATTCGAAACAATTTAAGGTTGATATTTAGTAATAAAAATATCAATATAATTTGGCTAAGTTTTAACTAGACAAACATATCCAGTTAAGGAATAAATTATCAATAACCTTCATAAATTTATCAACACCATTATAGCGAGGAAATCTGAAATCGGACAAAAGTGTCTTATTAACAAATAAAAACCATTATATAGATTAAATAAATGTGATTTGCTAAAATATAGCTAAAATAAAAATTGACTTAATTTGTGGAGGTAATATGATGAGCGAACCAGTCCTTATTCAAGGTGGAATGGGTATTGGTGTATCAAACTGGAAATTAGCCAAAGCTGTATCCAGTCATGGTCAACTTGGCGTTGTCTCAGGAACGGCCCTAGATACAATTTTGGTACGCAGACTCCAAGATGGCGATCCGCATGGCCATATGCGTCGAGCCTTAAAACATTTTCCTTTGCCACAAATAGCTGATGAATTAATAGCAAAATATTACATCCCCGGTGGTAAAAAAGCTGACGAACCATATCGGCTTCTCCCAATGCATAGATCTGAAGCTTCACTCCAACAGCTAAATTACTGTATTGCAGCCAATTTTGTGGAGGTCTATCTTGCTAAAGAAGGACATAATGGGATTGTCGGAATAAATTATTTGGAAAAAATTCAAATTCCAACTTTACCATCGCTTTATGGGGCAATGCTGGCCAACGTTGACTACGTACTTATGGGGGCAGGAATCCCTAAATCAATCCCCGGCGTCCTTGACAATCTAGCCTTACACAAAGCCGTTAGCCTAAAACTTAATCTTGACGACGCTATGCCTGATGACAACTATAGGTTAAATTTTGACCCTAAATTAATTAACCCTAAAGCTAACGGGCAATTAAAACGACCAAAATTTTTAGCCATTATTTCTTCACATGTTTTAGCCACAACTTTAGCTAAAAAATCTACTGGTCATGTTGATGGCTTTGTTATTGAAAATCATACCGCTGGGGGTCATAATGCTCCACCACGAGGCCAGCTTAAACTGGATGCTAAAGGCAATCCACTTTACAGTGAAAAAGATGAAGCTGATTTAAATGAAATCAAAAAGCTTAATTTACCATTTTGGCTAGCAGGATCTTTTAATACTCCTCAAAAATTACAAGAAGCCTTAAACTTAGGAGCCTGCGGTGTTCAAGTTGGTACACCATTTGCTTTTTGTGAAGAATCAGGTTTTGAAACCGAGGTAAAGCGATCAATTATTGAAAAAGCTGTTAATGGCAACATTGAGGTTTGCACTGACTCGTTAGCATCACCCACTAACTTTCCCTTTAAAGTAGTTCAAATTGAAGATTCACTATCTAATGATGATGTATATCAAAATCGACCCCGTCTATGCGATCTTGGTTATTTGCGTAAAGCCTACAAAAAAGCAGATGGTACCATTGGATTAAGATGCCCTGGTGAACCAGTCGACAATTACCTAAAAAAAGATGGTGATATAGAAGATACCATTGGTCGCAAATGCATTTGCAATGCCTTATTAGCTGATGTAGGGCTAGGCCAGGTACGTAATGATGGCTATGAAGAACAACATCTGGTAACTTCTGGTGATGAATTATTAAGCATAGCCAGGTATGTTAAAGACCAAAATAATTCCTATAAAGCCAGTGATGTAATTGATTATCTTTTAGCTTTAGTCAAAGAATTAGTCTAATTAATTGAACAGTGTTAAATATAACACCAAATTATCAATTAACTATTTAATTTAATTTTGCCAAAATGTCACTTGTAAATAAGGATAAAGAACCAGTCAAACTAGACATCTTTAGCAATAAATCTAAATTAAGAAAATTGAATTTATAATAATCTTTGTTTATATAATGGTTTTAAATATGATAGCATCTCGACAATATTTTGTATTACTTGTATAATTTTCTTGAATTTTAATTCAATCTTGAGGAATTCAAAATGGTTTCATCAATCCCAAAAATAATTACTACTAACAATCGATCTGCCGCTCTTAAAAAAGTATTAAAATCAATGCAAGTTAAGCCAGTCCGCTTAAAATTAAATTTAATTATTTTTTTAATTCTGGTATTTTTTTGTTGCCCTATTTTAAAAGCCCTAGCCGATACTACCAGTTTAAATAATGACCCTATCAAAACTATTTGTCTTAATAATTTTAACCCGCAAACTAAACCTGGTGAGCCCGAAAAAAACGATTCAAGTACAAAAGCTAATAACAGTACAACAGTAACTACTGATAAAAATGCTAAAAAGCCTTTTGTCACTAAATCAATAAATAAAAAACCCAAAAAATTCAAAGAAAGACATGTCTTAGATTATTTAAAAGCTAATGTTATTGAAACTTTCCAATGGGATCCCCGTGGTGTTGAAGACTATCGCCAAGGTCCAATTATGGGTCCAATTAAGTTAATCCAGGATAACTTTGCTATTGGTTTTACACCTACTATTCAATGGACTCATGCAGGCCGACCTAATGATACTGATTACAACTATCAACAACAATTAGCTTTATATTTAGCTGGGCCAATTACTAAACATATTTCAACATGGTTGCAAGCAATGCCCACAACCGTTCCTCAAACAGGCTGGATGGGGTATTGGGATGAAGCCCAATTAACAGCTAACTATGGATCGTATAAGAATTTCTTCCAAATTCGTGGTGGCAATTGCTATAACTGGCAACAAAGTGGTTTTGGTGGAGCCGACCGATCAATTACGGCAACGACTCCTTTTGTGTATAATGCTGTCAATGGTTTTAATCCAAGCATTGTATCTAAATCTATTGATATTGATATAACTGGTGGCAATTTTAACAGTGGTAGAATAACTGGTTGGTGGCAGCCACCAACTTCTACCAGTTCGGATAGCAATATTATTTATGGTCGTAGTTACGGCATGAATTTTGTCATTGAAAAACTCTTTGGCAAAGCTGGTATTAGTGGAATTCAAAGTAATTTAACCGTTGGTAATACGCCAGCTTTCAATTACAATCCTACAGGCAGTATGATGTCAAACGGTAATTACAGCTCTGTTGCTGGTGCCCAGCAATCGCCTTTTGTCTGGTGGACAAGTTGGATTAATAAGTCTTTTCTTGATAAACAAGGCTATGTTCGAGCCAACCCTAGTTTTGGTGTAAATGTTTATCATTTAAAGCGAAATTTAGATAATTCTGGAGCCATTCCTGAAAGTGGTTTTACTGGTTATGGCTATACTTTTGACTTAGTGACTATTCCGGTGCGATCCTATTGGACAAGTATTTTTCGTTACGATCAATATCGCATGGCTAGTCCCACCTTTAACAACACGCAATATGCCTTTACTATGGCTCAAGCTATTGATTTTCACTTACCCAACAAAGGTAGACTTAGGGTCAGTGTTGATCTTCAACGTGTGCTCCAGACAAGTTATCTGCCATCTAATCGTATCTATTTAAATTTCTGGCCAATTTGGTAAACTATTTTTATAAAATCAGGTAAAATACATTATGAAAAATTATCAACAATTTTTAGAATTAATTAATATGACAACTATCTTTCAATCTTTAAAGTTAAATCAACCTAAAAAAACGAGACAATTGCCTAACTACGTTTTTCAGACCGCATTTTATTTTACCTTGTTAATGATTTTTATTCCAGTTTTAATTATGGGTAGTTATCATACCTGTCCAGTTCTACGCCAAAATGACTTTAAAAATAATGCCTGTGTTAATGCAAAACCAGCTAATGCCCGTAAATATAATGTTGATTGTACTTATTGTCATACTGCTTGGCCACAGCTAAACCGTCAAGGCTATCAGTTTAGATTACTAGGTTATCGCATGCCCTGGGAAGTTTATAATGGTACTTATCGTGCTAAAGCCAAAGCTACCGGTCAAGTCAAAGGACCAGCTACAGCTAGTAACAATGCCACCAATAGTGGCTTGCCACCAGCTATAGCTAGCAATATTAGTCAATCTGTAAATAAAGTGCCAGATTTACCCAGTACTCCAGAAAATATTGCTAAAGGAGAAAAACTTTTTGAAACTCAGCAATGTATTACTTGTCATGCTAATGGTGGCAATTCAATTAATCCATCCAAGCCTTTAAAAGGATCGAGTTTTCTTAAAGATTGCCCAGATAACGCTATTGTCAATCACATAATCCGTTATGGTGTTGCTGGTACAGCTATGCCAGCATATGAATTAGAAAGATTAAATAATGAAGATTTAGCCTTATTAGTTATTTACCTTCGTAGCCTAACCCCTAAACCATAACTTAAATTTATAAGGAGCTTAAGATGTTAAACCGCCGAAAATTTATTTCATATATACCAGCTGCAATGATTTCAGCTGGTACCATTGCTGTAAGCAAAAGTCTGGCTGATGAAAAATATATTGGCCAAAAATTTATTAGCGGTGAAAAATATGAAAACGTTAGCGCTATTGAAACTCTAATGCGTGGTCATGGGTTACTTATGCGTTGTTGGAATGTATACGATGTTTTTAAAGATGGAATTTTAAGCAATAAACAAATTGATCCAAAATTAATTTTAAAAACTACATCAATTATTAAAGAATATTTAGAAGGTTATCATGAACAGATGGAGGAAAAATATATTTTTAGTCAGCTTGAAAAAGTACATAATTATTTTCCAGCTATTCAGGAATTAAAAATGCAACATGGCGTTGGCTTTGCCTTAACGGATAGGATTATAAGTATGGCCAAAGCTAATAAACTAAATAAAGAATTATGCAATTATCTTACCTCTTTTGGCCAAATGTACCGATATCATAGCGCTTGGGAAGATACGATATTATTTCCGGCATTTGATGCTTTGGAAAGTAAAAGTGATATAGCTGATATAGCAGCAACATTTGTCCTTGAAGAGCGAAAAATTCTGGGTACTACAGGATTTGAATCTTTTGTCAACGATATCATTAAAGTCGAAAAGGAACTCGATGTATATGGTATATCCAAATATACACCAACACTTTAAATTAAAATTAATTCTTATGTATTGTCAACACCCCTAAGGAGTAAACAAAAATTACTAAAGCTTAAATCAAGTTATAAATTTTTTTGTTTAAAAAATTATGCTAAATTTATCCATTTTAAAATCTTATAAATCATTAACCACAATATTTTTGTTGATTGTCTTATTAGTTTCAATAAGGATTGAAGCTAATGCGCAAAACTCACCATCAGTCAATTTCGTTAATTTAACAAATGAAACTAAACTAGCTGATAATTCTAACTCTTCAACGAAAAGCGAATTAAAACCCAAAATAAACACTAATTCAGACTCTACTACAAATGCAAGCTCGACTACTGAAACCAAACCAAAACCTGACTCAACCACAACAAGTAATTCAGACTCTGCCACAAATACCAGTTCAACTGCTGATACTAAATCAAAAACTGACTTAAATAATGATAGTGAAACTGAACGGGCTAAACAAACTAATGCTGGAGCCGAAGAGAGCAAAGAACTTGGCAAAAATGCTACTATCGGTAAAGCTATCACTTCAACTATAAAAGGTGAAAATAATGAACGCATTAAATCCTTTATCATAAAATCACCAATAACTTTAAGCAGTTTTGTTATCTGTAGTGTCGTTGGTACGCCAATAGCTATTGGTCGTTGCCTTAAGCGGGAAATTCCCGTACGCATTAAAGAAGCGAATGACATAGGTGGCGTTCCTAAAAAAATGGGCAGTTATTTTTATGATGCTTTTTTTGGTATTCCTTCTGGAATAATGAGTGGGGTCTG
>DAHXLC010000069.1 GCA_027371815.1 Candidatus Melainabacteria bacterium
ACATTAATAATTGACGTTTTACCCCACTATAAATATCTACCATCCATATATGTAAAGGAGCGCCACCTAATTTAAACATTAAAGCAATTAAGATTAACATTTGAGGAACTACATCTTCAAATTGATTTCCATCAAAAGAAATTGAAGTTAAAGGACCCCAACTTAATGTTGTTATGCCAGTACGCAAATACAATACAGAAAACCAAAATAAGAGGACGCCGGAAGAAAAAGCACTTAATAACAAATATTTTATTGATGCTTCCACACCAGCTAATGGACGACTTCCACGTGATGTACTATATTTTAAAACTCGAGGTTGTAACCCACACAAAACCAAAAAACAAAAATTTTGAGCTTCTAAACAAATATAAAAACTAACCAAATCACAACTATGCAACATAAACAATTGACCCACAAAAGCTAATAATAATAATAAAACAGATTCAAAACTTTTAAAAGATTGCATAATTACAATCGTTAAAAGAATAAGTAAAACATCTATTCCATTATATTGAAAAGCCAATGTAGCAATACTTATATCAGAAACTGATAGATTTACATTATTGTTCGGGTCTAAAGATCCTCCAAGGGGCGTAGCCCCGAAGGAATCAACCAACGGAAAATCAATAGCATATCCTAATAATAACATAACTGGCCATAAGCGACTAAAAAAATACACATCATTTAAATGTAAATTAACCATTTTAGTACTACCTGAAAATGTACTTTTCATGTCAATTACAGATACTTCCTGAACAGACATACTAAATAAACCATATAGAATGATTAATATTAACCCTAAACACAAAGATAATTCAGTCATTGAACACCATAACATTCATAATTCTCGTACTATGGTATCGGGAAGTTGGCTCCTAAAGGAGCCAACTTCCCTACTAAAGGCTTGGTTAGCTATTGATTCAATAGCTAACCAAGCCTTTAGTCGGGAAGTTGGTTCCTAAAGGGGCCAACTCCCCGATACAACAGTAGCCACCCGTACTAAGGGATGGAATCCGCGATAGCAGATTCTACCCCTGAAACGTGCAATCTTCTTTCAAGGATTGAACTGTTTAGACCTTGAATTAGGTCTAAACAAATATTTCTTTAATTAATTTTATTATAGTTTTTTTAACTATTATTTATGTTTATTGAGTAGCTGACCCATAATGCAAAAGGTACATCATATATATGATTGTATTAGCTAAGCTATAGTTTCATTGTTTCCATCACTGTACTGTTAAATATTCACTTTGTAAAAAATGTTGAATGTTCACTATCAGTTACCTTAAATCAATTTATAATTCTAAAAAAAAACTCGCATTTTACGCACCCGTATGCTACTCTATTTCACTTGCATGTATTAACCCTAAAAAACGCATTACTGCTGAGCCAGCATCAAACCCATTATAACTTTATGCAAAAACTTTTGTTCAGACCGATAGGTTGAGGCTACACCCCTTGGAAAACCTACGGATTTTAGCAAAGCAAAACCCTGTATAGTAGAATTGATTTGTTTTGCTATCAATTTGATTTAGGGAAGTTGACTCTTTTGAAGAGTCAACTTCCCTATTAAAGAGTTGTTTGCTAACGCAAAGCTTAGTTTTGCGTTGTGGGGGAAGATATATTTAATGTATCTCCCCGTGCTAAGTTTAGCAAACAACCTTTGAATTAACTTATATTTTTAATTAACCGATTCACTCGATAAACCCTTGGACTTTCGGCCATATTATTTATATTAATTGTTACTAATGTCAGCAGTCTCAATTCAACTATTTGTTACCATTTTTTGAAAATATAAATATTTTCAATGAATTATATTTTAAATAAATATAATTATTCAATTGAACGTCCTGCTACCGAAAGAAAGATTTTTAATTTTTTTTAACTCTTTAAATATTTTTTTTATATATTCCTTCGAGGCTACGCTCGTTGAAGAACCTTTAGGTCCGAGCTATTATTTTTATTTAAGCTAATACTAAAGCTGTTTCTAACCAACCTAAAAAAGGTAAAATAACTAATAAATATAAAAATAAAATAACAGTACAAATTTGGCCTAATAATACAGTAGCAGGCATAATTTCTTGAGCACCTACCCAAGTTAATAAAAATAAATCAGCTACAAAAATCCAAAATAAACGTTCATAAATAATACGAAAACGTGGTGAACCTACTTGAACAACACTAATAAAAGGTAATGCTACTAAGCAGACAAAAACCAATAATACTCCTACAAAACCCATTGCTTTATTTGGAATACTACGTAAAATAGCATAGACCCATAAAAAGTACCATTCAGGAGTTATGTGTTGAGGTGTTGAATAAGGATTTGCTGGAATTAAGTTGTCAGGGTGACCCAAGTATTCTGGATAAAAAAAGACTAAAATAGCAAAAACTAAAATAAAAAATAATAAAGCTAATAAATCTTTGCTTAAAAAATAAATTCCAAAATGAATTGTGCTACCTTGTGTATTAATACCTAAGGGGTTTGTACTACCATATTGATGTAACGCGGCTATGTGAAAAATACTTAAACCAGCTAAAACAAACGGCATTGTATAATGTAAACTATAAAAACGATTTAAGGTTGGATGATCAATAGAGAACAAAAATGTTGCTAGTCCCATTTTTCAAGATCAGTTTCGGGAAGTGGATTCTTTTTTCCTTCGGGGCGCAGCCCCTTGGAGGACCGATAGGCCCGAACAAAGAATCCACTCTCCTACTTAAAGAGTAGCTCTGTTTTTGCAGAGCTACTCTCGAAAGATTTTTTGAAAAACTCTCACTAGACTCTATTTTTTTCAAAATAGTTCGGACTATGTTTTAATCTTACTTTTTTTAAACCTAGCAGCACCTTATCAGAACATAAGCACCTAAAGGTGCTTATGTTCTTACTAAGGGGTACAAAAAGCCAAAGCTTTTTGTACCCCTGAATGGTGCTGCTGGGCTTATGAAAGCTAAGGTTGCTGTGGAATTAATAAGCAGAAGGTTCTTTTTATTTTTTTGCTGCCACTGGAGAAACAAATATGACTGCAGGTTTTAATGTAAGTCAAACAGCCGAAAAACAAATAATTGAAGCCATACGTCAACGTTTAAGTATTTCTTCCAATGTTTTTTATAAAGCGGAAGAAAATTCGTATAGTATCGCTACAACAAGTAAACATGGTGTTCAAAACGTAATCAATTTTTTGGATAAAGCGCCAGTTCAATTCAAG
>DAHXLC010000074.1 GCA_027371815.1 Candidatus Melainabacteria bacterium
TAATTGATGATTTTATTAATTTTTTCTGATAGATAATCATTAGCTTTTGAGAGCACAAATTGTAGATCGGTAGAAGTTTTACTAAGTTCACTTATGGCTGAAAATAACAACGGTAATATGTTTTTAATTTCCAGGCTACGGCTACCAGGAAATATAGCAATTATTGGTTTTTGGGGATCAAGTTTATAGTTAGTGCAAAATTCAGTTTTGGAGAAATGTTGATTTTGAATTTTGGTTAATAAAGGATGACCAACAAATTTTACTGGAATACTATGACTTTGATAAAGATCTACTTCAAACGGAAAAATTACAAACATTTTGTCAATGGTTTGAGCAATTGTATTAATTCGCCACGGACGTGAACCCCAAATTTGCGGGGATATAAAATAATAAATTGGTAAATTAGGAAATTTTTGTTTGATGGCTTTAGCTAAAATAAGGTTAAATCCACTAAAATCAACTAATAAGACTAGTTTTGGTTTTAGATTAGCTATTTGTTCAATAATTTGTTGACGTAATTTAATTAGTCGAGGAATTAAATTAAGTGTTTCAAATATACCAATAACCGATAATTCCTTGCAATTAGCAATTAAATTAACTCCACTCGCTTCCATTTTAGGACCGCCAACGCCAAAAATATTTAAATTAGGCATAATTTGTTTGAGCTTAGTTACCAACACACCTACATAATTATCGGCTGACAAATCACCTACGACAATGGCTAATGAATTATTATCACTTAGACTGTTCAAGGAGCAGTACCCCAATGTAAGGCTACGGTTCCGAAAGCAAGGTTGCGATATTCGACATTAGTCAAATGAGCATTAGTAAAAATTGTACTTATCCCTTGGGCATTAGGATATTGATTGAGGGATTTAGGTAAATAAGTATAGGCGGTTCTTTCCTTTTGAAAAGTCTCACCAATTAAAGGTACAATGTTGTTAAAATAAAAATTGTAAACGTGGCCAAATAAACCGGGCTTAGGATGGCCTAAGTCTAAATTTACAAGTCTAGCTTGAGGTTTTAACACACGACTAATTTCTTTAATACCACTATTAAAATCAGTTAAATTTCTTAAACCAAAACTAATTATTGCTCCATCAAAACTATGATCAGCAAAAGGCAAATTTAAGGCATCGCCATTGACGAGGGCTATTGAGCCAGCGCGCTTATGTTTGGCAAAGAAATCAGCACTACGGGAGCTAGCGATGTCCAGCATTTTGCTGGAAAAATCAAGGCCGGTAACGCAGCCAGATTCGGTTAAGGATTTAGCAATTAGGAAGGTAAGATCACCCGTCCCACAACAAACATCTAAGTAATTACCAGTTGGCTTAATATTTAAAGCCTTGATTGCCTGATGTTTCCAGAGTCTATGCATGCCTAAACTAACTAAATCATTACAGCGATCATAGCCAATTGCAATCCGGTTAAACTGATCCTGAACGTATTTAGCTTTTTCAGTGCGTGTTGGCATGGTAAAGGTCATAATTTTACCTGATTAGGCCAAATCCTAAGACTAGCGAAATAAGCATAAAAACGCTGGCGATTATCCAGGTGAGTTTATCTAGACCGGCTTCAGCATCACGTTTAGTGGTAAACAGCGCTGCTGAACTGCCAATTGCACCAAGGCCCTCACCTTTAGGGGCATGCAGGAGAATTAAAATTACCATAAAAAGGCCCAGTATTGTTTCTAAAGTAAGTAATATTGTATAAGTTAAGCTCATGTAAAGAACCTCATTAATTAAAAGCAAATATCAAGTTAATATTATAAACCGAAATAGGTAGATTTTGCATCAATCCATAATCACTCAAACGAGGTATTACATGTCAAGTGGATTTGTGATATGTTATTAATATGGTTTAAGTTAGGCAAAATGTAATTTTTGAAATAAATTTTTAATGTTTTTGGAAACTTGATTATGAATCACTCAATCGAAAGTGAAGTTTTAATAAGCAATATTAAGGCTTTAGTAGTATCACAGGATATTGTTAAATTAAAAGAAATTTTAAGTACTGCTAGAAATAGTGGTTTAAGTAAAATTTCTTTAGATTTTTATGATGATTTGGAATTAGCCTTTAAAGAACTTAATAAAAATACTTATAACGTAATTTTAATTTGCATTAACTATTTAGGTGTTTTGTCCATTGAAGATTGTATTGAACTAATGAATTTTAATATTCCTGTTTTTGTTTATGGTACAGCTGAAAATGCAGAATTATTTAAGAAATTAAAAAAAATCGGTTTTAATGATCAAATTATTGCTCCAGCATTTTCTTTTGAATTTTTCATGCAATTATTAGAAAAAATCTGTGAAAAAGTATTAAATCATAATCAAATTCAAAAAGACATAGTAAAAAAATTAACCTTTGATAATAACATTACCCGTAAAACACTTGATAATGCACCTGTAGGCGTTGTTAAACTGGATAAAAATTTGCGAATTATTGAAGTTAATTCAACAATT
Source organism: Candidatus Melainabacteria bacterium (assembly GCA_027371815.1). Lineage (GTDB taxonomy): Bacteria > Cyanobacteriota > Vampirovibrionia > Obscuribacterales > JAKAZS01 > JAKAZS01. The sequence continues at coordinate 2,466 of DAHXLC010000074.1, forward strand.
GCACGACTGCTTAATGTTAATAAAAGCGATTTGGAAAAATTTATTGGTCGCCATGTGGGTAAAATTTTTTCTGGTCTGTCTAATTCAGTATTTGATAATGCTATTCATGGTGAAAAAATGCATTTAGAGAATTATGAAATTGCTATTACAAATTTTGTAAACGCTCAACGTTTTTGGGATATTGCTATTTGGCCAATCTTAGCTGAAGACAGTCAATTAAAAAATATAATGATGCTGATTTCTGATACCACGGAAAAAGTTAATTTAGCTAAACAGCGTGAAGATATTATAGCAACTTTAGCCCATGATTTAAAAACACCTTTAATTGGTGCTGAACGTACTCTGGAATCATTGATAGAAGGAAATTTAGGGCATTTAAGCGAAGTTCAGGCTACGGTTTTAGGTAAATTAAAACAATCTAACCATAATTTACTGTCAATAATTAAAAACATTGTTGATGTCTATCGTTTTGAGTCTCAAGATTTGATTATAAATTATAGTTTTGAATTAATTTCTGAAGTAATAATTTCTTGTATAAATGATTTAAATATTTTAATAACTGATAAACAAATGCATACAAAAATTAATTTGTTAGAAAATGAACCTAAATTAGCCATTGATAAATATTCAATTTATCGGGTTATTTTTAATATTCTGGATAATGCCATTAAGTTTTCCAAGCCTAATTCATCAATAATTATTAATTTAATTCAAGAAGATTTGTATTTATCTTTAAGTGTGACTGATTTTGGCTGTGGCATGGAAGTTAATGATCAACTCTTTTCGCGTTTTTATCAAGGCCAGGCTGGGCGTAAAAATTTAACTGGGAGTGGTTTGGGTCTATATTTAATTAAACAAATTGTTGAATTACATCATGGACAAATAACTGTGGATAGCAAGATTAACGGTGGAACTATCTTTACCATTAAGTTACCTTTAGCTGTTAAAAATGGATCAGATTCAAAATTATTAATTAGTTGATGCGTAAGCCTTATTTGGCAATTTTGACTTGCTCAAAAACCAAAATCATTAAGCGCAATGACTTGCCCAAAACTTCTTATTTGGGTTATGGTTGTAAATATATATCGGCTATTGGAGAATTTCTAGCTAAGATAGTAAATGCTGAAACTCACTATCTTAATCTAGAAAATTTTAAATTGTCGCAGTTTTTAGTTTAAAAGCAATAAATTTAACAGTCCCATAAATAACCATGGTTTTCTCTTAATGAATAATGTTGTCGTTGTTTGCCACCGCCTACAATAATATGATCAAGAATAACTATGCCCATAAGACTGCCTGCGTTTATTAACTGACTGGTTACACTAAGATCTTCGCTGCTTGGTTCTAAAGCTCCAGATGGGTGATTATGACATAAAATCAAAGCATGGCTATTGGCTAAACAGGCAGCTTTAAAAACTTCACGAGGATGGATGAGCGAGGCTGTTAGTGTTCCGTGGGAAACTTCATGAATGCCAATAATTTCTAGTTTTGGATTCAAATGGATACTTAAAAAATATTCTTCACAAGCTATTTTTAATGGTGATAAATTATTTAATATATCTTTGGGTCGCACAATTTTTTTTAGTTTAGTGTTGGTTGATTTAGTTAAGCTTAATTTTAATTGTGGTAAGCCATAAGATATAAAATTGTCATTTAATACATTAAGATTCATAATTATTCCTCCAAATTATTTCGTTAAATGTGTTAACGAATTTTTTTTAAAAAGGTTCTAAAAATTTGGCTGATTTTGCAATGTTTTAGATTAAATTATGTTAATAATATTTTTTTTGATTTGTTGCAACCTTTGCTTTAGATCAATTCCTTTAAACATGTTGATCCTGCCAACGGCAATAAATAAACTGATATATAGAAATAAAGCCCATAAGGCTAGCAGTTATGGCTAAACCTAAAAATACACCAGTGGTTTCTAGGCAGGATACTTTGGTTAAGTAATAACACAATGGCAGTCGGACAATACTTATAATTATAATAGTTGTCCACATTGGTATTTTTGTGTAGCCGGCTCCTTGCATGGCGCCATAAAGAATCAACCAGACGGCTATTAAAGGCTGAATGGGTCCATTTATTTTTAGATATTGAACCGTAAAGTTATTAACACTTGGATCGTTAGTCATTAAGCTAGCTATTGAGCTTGCCCCAAAATACAGGCCTAAACCGACTATAGTGTTGTAAATAAAACCAACCAAGGCCACCTGGAAGCCAAACTTTTTGGCTCTGGCTAAATATCCTGCACCTAGATTCTGGCCAACAATGGTAGCTACAGCCATGCCCAGAGCATAAATAGGCATACCACCAATCATTTCTTCAAGTCTTAAACCGATTGACCAAGAGGCTTGGCTGGCATTAGCATTTTGCGTCATCGCTAAAATTTTAATTAAAGTGAAATTAGTTAGCACCCAGGCTAAGTCTTGAATACATGCTGGAAGTCCTATATTAAGAATACGTTGAAACCAAATGCGTGTTTTTTTTAAATTAAATTTATGCCATATATTAAGACTACTTTTGAAACTGGACTGACTCATTACATAAATTTCAAAAGCTAAGCCAATAAATCCTGATATCAACCAAGAATAAGCAATTCCCGGTAGCCCAAGTCTAAATGGACCTAAGCAAAATAAATAGTCAAAAAACAATATGGAGATAAGCATAATAAACCAGGCAATCATAGGGGCTCGAGCATTACCTTTAGCTCGTAAAATAGAATTAATCACCCATATTAAAGTAAATGGAATTTGGGTAAATAAGTCAATGCTTAAAAACTGTTTGCCAGCTTTACAGACTTCTTTCGTTGCGCCAAGAACGACAAAAAGATCTTTGCAAAATAATAAGCCAATAGCTGTTGAGATTAACCCAAAACACAAAGCAAACAAAATTGAGTACCGAGAAGCATTTATGGCTTTAGTAATATTTTTGGCGCCAAAATATCTACTAACTAATGCGCCAGTGCCTGCAGATAGCGCCACTGTTAATAGTACTAATAAATACCACACCTGTCCAGCAATACCAATAGCAGCTTGAGCTACTGATCCAATTCGCCCAGCAATATAAACATCAAATGAACTAGCTAGAGATATGATAAAATGATTAAGTAATAATGGCCAAGCCATTAGCCAGATAGCCGCCCAAGGCGATCCGTGCACAATAACTTGCCGGTCTTTATAATTAACACCTTCACTTGTAGGCATAGTGTCTTAATCCATGTTGTTGTATGTATTTTACCATTTTAATAGAGTTGAATAATAAATACAATTAAGTGTTATAATAACCCATGTTTTTTAGTAATATATTTAATAATTTTAGTTTTAAAATTCATTGGTTGAATATTTTATAAATAAGATTTCGGAAAAGTTTGATAAACTCCTGGAGAATTATCTGGCTTTTGATTTACCCTATAAAAAACTATTTAAACTAATTAATGGCTTAATTGAAATTAATTACCTTGATCCGCTTATGATCTATAGTAGTGCTGCTATTTCTTCAGTTGATCCTAAATATAATCGTCAGGATTTAATTTTAAATATTATTTTTTTTGAAACTGAGTTACAGTACTTAAATAGAAATTATTTTAATAATTGGTATCAATATAATAAGACCAAGTATTATCTTGATGATACTAATTTTATTCAATGTTTGGTTCGTAATCTAGATATTGTGAATTTTTCTGAATTGATTGAAAAATATGATGAATATACCTTGAGGTATTTAAATTTATTGACAAAAATGAATTTGCCTTGGTCTAGTTATCTCAATTCATTTGACAAGGATGATTTTGGGATTAAGCGATATTTAAATAATTTTCTTATAGTCAACGATTTAAATAAGTTAACAATAAGTGATGCGATTAACCAGTTTAAGTTAAACCTTGAACTAAATCGAAAGATTTTAAACAGTACTATTTTTCCGCGTAAAATAGTTTTAGTTGAAGGCTTTAGTGAAGCTATATTGCTACCTCATTTGGCTTTGATTATGGGTTATGATTTTAATCAGCTGGGGATTTTTATATATCCAGCTGGTGGCTGTAAGCGGATCGTTAAACTGTATAATAAATTTAAAGAGATTTTTAATTTATCCATAATTTGTTTGTTTGATGGGGACGCACTGATCTACGCTAATGCCGTAAAAGCTAGTTTGAGGAATATAGATAAAGTTTTAATTTTGCCGGTTAAAGAAACCGAAAATTTATTTGCTGGACTAAAGATAAACGATCTAATGTTAAGTCATCCAAATTTTTTATTATTTAATGATGTTGAAGTAAGTTTAAACAATTTTAAAAATAGTAAAGATTGGCTTAATCAAATTGCTAAAGCTACCGGCATTAATTATTTTGGTAAATTAGATTTTGCCAAAGCTTTAACTCAAACTATAGTTGAAATCGATAAAATTCCACAATCAGCCAAAAATATTATAATTAATATTAGTAATGATAATAAGTCCGTTAATACTTAAGCTAATGAAACCAGTCAAAGCCAAACTTAATAAATCGCAAACTATTCTTAACTGGGTAGCTATCTTTTGTTGGACTTTGGGCTTTGGTTTAGCCTTTATCATTCCTGGTAAATCACGATATATTTTTATTCCTGATACCCTGTTATTAATTGGTTTTTGGCCGTTACTTTTTCAGTGGCGCTTTAGCCTGCCCTGGATTATATTTGGCTGTTCTAATATGGGTATTGGTTTTATCCTTCAGCTTTCAGCATTTTTACCTAATGAGCACTTTACTGCAGCAATGATCTTAGTTAAGGAGCATTTAGCAAATCTCCATTCGCCTATCACTTGGATTGTCATTGGTTTTATTTCTGCTCTTTATGGCGTTGGACGATTTATAAAAAATCTCGGTATTTGGCTGATTAAAAAATTCAGTAAAACTCCAGTTAAACTAGAATAACGGTAAGCACTAGTTTAAAAAAAATCAGTTATTCATCTGATTCATCATTGCCAACAGCAATTTTTACTGATCCATCTTCTGGTATCATTACACGTTTAAGATATCTGGCTTCAGTTTCATACCGTTTTGGTAATTGTCCGGTTAGATGAGCTAGATGCTTTGTGCCAATTTCGGCTTGATCTTCAAATTCAGATTTACGGGCTACAAAAAGCCATTGTTTAATTAAAAAATTATAGAGATTTGGTGCTTTAACTTTTTGTTTAAGGAATTTTTTTTCTAGCGCTTGGGCGTATAAAATTCTGGTATCGACATCATCTGGTGACATTTCTACGGATTTTTGTAAGACCATAATTGCTTTATCCAAACTGCCATATTTTAAAGATTGCTCTCCTTCCATTCTTAAGGAATTAGATGTGGGCGATCCTAATTCAAGAAATTGATCCGATTGCACTACGCCGTTATTACTTTTGCCAATTGGTGATGTGTCAACGACATAACTGGGATTTTTAGCGTAGGCTGAACTGTTGGCTAGAACCAGAGCTAAAATTAATAATTTACTAGTTTTCATTTTTACAACCTTTAATTTTGTAACCTTCTTTCTTTAGTTGTAATTATGTTAGCAAATTTATTGACAATTCTGCTTAATTTAATTTAATGCTTAAGCGGTGGTAGTTTTAATTAAGGCTTGTTTGTCCAGAATTTTTAAGTGTTTTAATGGCTTGGGCTAAATCTGGCGCCTTAAATAAATAACTACCCGAAACTAGTACGTTAGCTCCAGCCTTAACAGCCAGTACCCCCGTATGATTATTTATACCGCCATCAACACTTATGAGCACTTGTTCATTATTACTTTCTTTTAACATTGTACGCAAATGTTTAATTTTTTCTAAACTAGAGTGGATAAAATCTTGACCACCAAAACCTGGATTAACTGACATAACTAGAATTAAGTCTAGATCGTTGAGCATATAACTTAATACATTAGGGTTAGTAGCTGGATTTATAGCGACACCGGCCTTAATGTTATGTTTTTTTATTTGTTGAATAACGGCATGTAAATGGATACAGGCTTCGGCATGGACGGTTATATGATTGGCTCCAGCTTTAACGTAATCAGTTATATAAAGCTCAGGATTGGTAATCATTAAGTGAACGTCAAGCGGTAAACCGCTACGTTTCTTTAAATCTTTAATAACTGGGGGGCCAATGGTTAGATTAGGGACAAAATGGCCATCCATCACGTCAACATGAATCCAATCGCAGCTAGCTTCTTGTAAAGCTATTAGTGCTGCTCCTAGATTGGCAAAATCGGCCGATAAAATTGAGGGCGCAATTAAGGTTGACATTATTTAGGCGTATTATTTTCCTCTAACTCTTAATTTTCGGCTTATATAATAACACAAGAACTTATTTTTAAGCTAGAATTATATGGTCTAATTGGGATGTATATACTATAGGGTTGATTAAGGATGCTTTTAGCTAATGAACAGATAGAGTTACAAGATTTGGCCAGAGACTTTGCGCTTAAGGAAATTAAGCGTAGAGCCCTTGATTTTGAATCGCAGCTTAAATTTGATAAGGCTTTACTTAACGCCTTATGGGAATTAGGTAGTTTTAATTTGACAATCAAAGAAGAATTTGGTGGTCTTAGTATGGGTTTTGTGGATTTAGCTGTTGTGCTTCATGAAATTGCCTATGCTTGTATGGCAGTTGGCCAGGTTGTTGCTTCGAGTGTTATTGCCTTACTTGCCTTAAATATTCTTGGTGATAATAATCAAAAAAAACATTTTATTAGTAATATTGAAGGTAAATTACTTGGCTATGATTTGAACCTTACCAAATATCTTAATTATCATAATTTGCCCGTTAAGCTTGAAGCTAAGTCAGCTAATGATAAGTTTATGGTCAATGGTCAGATTGATTTTTTGACTAATGCTAGCCAGGCACAATGGTTTATTGTGCCTGTTAAACTTGATTCACAAATTCAAATAGTGGTTATTGATAATTTGGCAGAAAATATTAAAATTACTAAATCATTTAATACTTTTGGTAAAAAAATTCATCAGGTGGCCAGTGTTGAAATTACTAATTTACCGATTAGCAAAATTAATATTTTAGGAGAAATGATACCAAAAATCCACCAGGAATTTTTGACGCGAACTAATCTTATTCAAGCGATAAATTTTAATGCAGGTCTAAGTCGAGCTACTGATGAAACTGTGTCGTATGCAAGTCAAAGAAGTACATTTGGTAAATTAATTAAAGATCATCAAGGTGTGACTTTTATGTTGGCTGATATGGCTAAAGAAGTAAACATTGCTAATTCGCTTATTCTAAATTGTGCAAGCTTGATTGACTGTTTTAAGGAAGACTTTTTATTTTCCCTTAATACGTTAAATTTTATTCTCCAAAATGGTGAGAATTTGGCTTTAAATGCGGTTCAGCTTTTAGGTGGCTATGGTTATTGCAAGGAATATAAAGTTGAAAAAATCCTGCGTGATATTAAAACTTCTATATTGGAATTGCCTGACAAAGGTGAAATTAGTGAAATTGTTGGTAAAGAATATTGTCAAAATAATTTAATTAAGTAAGTTAATGAGTTTAAGTATTGGTCAAGTGATTATCGTAAAGACGCCGCCATACTATAAAAAACAGTATGAATATATAATTACAGCAGCTGGAGAAAAAAAAATTTTAGCTAATTTAAAAGGATCCCCTAAGGTAAAAAAACAATGGTCTAAAGTAGAATTTGACTTATTAGTTCAACACAAGATTATTACATTTAATACTTCAACAATATAATTAATGAAAATAAATATTACTCCTGAAGACCAACGTAAATATGTAGAATTATTTTTCTTAAGTTTTTTGTCTTTATTTGTTGAATTATTTATAATTAGATTACTTTCATGTGATATTAGATTATTTACAGTTTTTAAAACCATGCCACTTATTGCCTGCTTTTTAGGTTTAGGATTAGGTTTTGGTTATCAAAAACCTAATGCGATTAAACAAACTTCAATAGCTTTGTTTATGTTTATTTTAATCATAGTCTTTCTGGATTCACAGGGCATTGGCTTATGCGGTTTTCCCTCGGCTGTAAACTGTCAATGGCAATTCTTAGAGTTAAATGCTTTTAAATATTATCTGTTTTATATCCCTGCCATTTTATTTGGACCGGTTATTGTGTGCTATTGCATTGGTAGCAGATTGGGTCAGTTGTTTAACGATTTACCAGCACTTAATGCTTATAGTGTTGATTTACTTGGTGCCATTACCGGTAGTATAATTTTTTCAATTTTGGCTTATGCCAAATTGCCATTATATGCAATGTTGATTTTGCCAATGATAATTATGGTTATATATACGATAAATCTTAAAACTAAATTAGGCATTGTTTCAATCATTTCGCTGATTTTAGCTAATATACTCTTAACTATAAATATTGAACCAGCTTTTTTCCCATTGGCTTTAAATCCGCAAAATTGTAAACATGAAACATATTGGTCGCCATTGCAAAGAATAGATACTTTAAGTTTAGCTAAATTTGTCAATAAGCAAACTGATTTTAATATTCCAGCTATAGAGCTTGGTGTCAACCGTGGTTTTTATCAATTGTATTCAAATGATAGCCTTTGTTTAAATAATAAATCAATTTTTAATAATGAACCAAATTTTCAAAAACAGTTACAAGAACGATTTGACACCTACAGATTTCCTTTTCGGTTATTGCCGCAGCAGAATTTAAATAATGTCTTGATTGTTGGAGCTGGGCTTGGTCAAAATGTGCTAGCTGGTATTGACTGTAATGCTAAACATATTGATGCTGTAGAAATTGACCCGGTCATACTGGAACTTGGTAAAAAGTATAATCCTTATTATCACAATCCTAAAGTTAGATTAATTAATGATGATGCCAGGCATTACATTAATACAACCAAAGAAAAATATGATTTAATTATTTTTGGTTTTTTGGACTCGCATGCCGTGGCTGGTCAAGGCTCTTCTGTCAGGCTGGATTGTTATGTCTATACCAAAGAAAGTATTGAGGCGGCTAAAAGAATTCTAAGTAATGATGGCATTATATTCTTGAATTTTGTAACAATTAGATCGTGGATGCAGGATAGATTAATTGCCACGATTAGAAGTGCTTTAGGCAATAACTTAATAATTTTATCTGCCAATCCTAAATATCGTTCAATGAATGATACCAGTTTTATTTATTCGCAAAGTATTCCTTTGAGTAACATCAAAATACCTCAATATTTCAAACTTGTTCAACCTAAACAGATTTATTTTAACCACATTATTCTTAGTGATGACTATCCTTTTCTTTATGTAGAACCAGATGTAATTGACTGGTATTACCTATTAATTCTTGCGGAAATTTTTATTTTAAGTTTAATTGGCAGTTTTAAAATATTTATTAAAAAACCGGAAGCTCTTAACTGGCAGTTGTTTTTTTTAGGAGCCGGTTTCTTGTTATTGGAATTGACAACAATTGCTCGATTGGCGCTGGTTTATGGAACAACCTGGTTTACTTCATCAGTAGTTATCAATGGCATCCTGATTATGGTGTTTTTAGCTAATTTAATTGTCATAAAACAGCGAAAATTAATCGAAAATAATCAGACTATTATTTACCTATTATTGTTGTTAAGCTTAATTCTAACTAAATTCATCCAAATTGATGAATTCTTACGAAATAGCCCTAATTATTATTTAGGAAGTTTAGTGCTGTTGGTAATTTTTGTGTTACCGGTGCTATTTGCTGGGTTAATTTTCCCGATAGCTTTTTATCGTTCAAAGTCACCACCAATAGCGTTTACTTATAATTTACTGGGGGCTATGCTTGGGGGTGTTTTAGAATATTTGTCATTTTATTATGGTAATAGTGGTCTGGTTATCGTCAGTGCAATATTGTACCTAATATCATTTGTTTTTTATTTATGTAAAAGTTAACGTGGTATTATGATTTTGCTTTAGTTAGACAATCTATGATTAATAGCCGCGTTCTTTAATTTGTTGGGCTCGAGCTCTTAATCTTGCATCTTCCTGTTGTAAGCCAACTATGTGTTTTGGATCGTAAGGGTATTTATGTGCTAATTCATGAAATTTTTGATATTCTAGACCAGATTCAGCTAGCAGATTTAATTTTTCTAAAATGTAGGCTTTGTTGTAATATAAACCATCATAATCGGGTTTTAAGGCAATAACTTTATTATAAGTGTCGAGTGCTTCGTCCATATGTTTGTTGATTTCTAGGATAAAGCCTAGTTGTTGTTTGGCTCGAAAGTTTTCTGGCCATAAGTCTAGAGCTTTGGCAAAATCCATTTGGGCATCTGGTAAATGATTATTATCTGTTGCCTTAAGGCCTTTACTTACCCATTCATTGGAACCGGTAACATCAGCAGTGGTTTTTTTATGGCTATGAGCTTGCGTTTTTAATTCTTTTTCAAGTTTGAAAATATGTTTGGTTAAATCTTTATCACTTTTATGCATCGACTGGACATTTTTATAACAGTCTACGGCTTCAATTAAATTGCCCACTAATTCATTGCTTTTAGCTTCGTATTGCTTAATTTTCAGCAAATCAACACTAGGATATTTTTTTAATTCACAGTAACTTGGACTAATTTTTTGAACTTCTTGCATTTCACTTAAACATCTATCCGGATCGCCACGTAAATAGCGGAGTTTACCTAATTCATAGTGCGCTATCGCTAATTTGGGGTCATACATTAAGGCTAGGCGATATTCAATTTCGCCTTTATCTAGCTCGCCATTGGCACAGCTTATATAGCCAATATAATAGTGAATTAAAGGATTATTCGGCAAAATATGTTCGGCTTGAGTCAGTTTTTCCAATGATTCAAAAATTTCACCACCTAACCCGCTGGTGGCTTTTTCGTAAATAGCCAGACCTAACAATTTTTGAGCTTCAAAATTATTAGGATTTAAATTAACGGCAGTTTGGTAGTTTTCAATGGCCGTTTGTAAATCACCTTTTTCTTGATAAATTTCGCCCATATGAACATAAGGACTATCATATTTAGGATTTACCCGAATGCATTCTTCAAACTGATGCTTGGCTTCATCAAGCCGGGTTAATTTTTTTAAGAATACCCCATAATTATTGCGACAGTCTAAATAATTATAATCTAAACTAATAGCTCCTTTAAACATTCTTTCGGCATTAACATTATCCCCATTTTCAGCATAGGCCAACCCTTGTAATTGAGCAATTTCTTTGCTATGATTATTTAAAGCTAGTCCTTTTGAGCAAAGGGCTATACATTGATTGAAATCGCCGATTTGAAAAGCTTGTAGAGCTTTTTGATAAATCATTAAACTAGCTGTTTGGGGATTATAGCCTGGGAACTGTGGGCCTTGAGCCAGTGTAGTATTAATGCTTAAAATTATCGTAAGGAAAAGAATTATTTTTTTCATATTTAAATTACATTTTAATCGGAATAATTTTTGCAATAACTGGCGAAAAAATTAAGTTTCTTACTTTACCTTTTAATAAGCCCATACGATAAAATTCTGTATTTTCAGCTTTAATATAAATAGACATGTTATTTACCTTAATTATTTGCTTAACTTAAATTATACCATCAACTCTCCAATCAGTTGGGGTTGTCAAAAGGTCTTGTGATTCCTATCGTTACTTATTATTAGGCATTCTTTCAATGGATTTTAAGATTAAATATAACGACTTATCTTTAAGTCCATCTCTGGTTAATATCGATAAAAGTTTAACGTGAATATCGCTTACGTTTTGTATGGCTGAAAGTGACTAAAAGCTTTACAGGATAAAGCTATAGAAACCGCTAAAACTCCTTACATTGGATTAGCAGTTCTGCTTACCGTAAAAGTCAAAAATTTTGGTTCTAAGGTTTATGATTATCTAAAGCCTCTAAATTAGCTGATGAGCCTAGCTATAAAGCTCAATATAACTTTGAGCAAGATATAAGTAAAAATAGTTAAACTAAAGCGGAAGCAGGATTAAATTTAATTAAAATTTTGCTGGTAATAAATTAAATTATGCCTAATTTAATTTATAAATTTTCAAAATAAGTTAAAGTTATTAATATTATTTTGGATTTTATTAGAAATTTTATGTATTGTCCATTTTGTGATTATAAAGAAAGTAAAGTTCTTGAATCTAGATTAACGTCGGATAAATCAATTCGACGTAGACGTAAATGTGAAAATTGTGACAAGCGCTTTACTACTTATGAGCGGAATCAAGGTAGTCAGTTCTTAATCGTTAAACGTTCGGGCAGTCGTGAGCCTTATTCGCGCGATAAACTTCAGGCTGGCTTAACCAGGGCAATCACTAAGACAACAGTAACGGCTGCTCAAATTGATGAATTAGTGGATAGTATTGAAAACACCATAATTCAGTTAGGTAATAAAGAAATAACTTCTCAGGATTTAGGTGATTTGGCTTTAAATAAGTTGAAATTATTAAATCAAGTAGCCTATGTTCGTTTTGCCTCAGTTTATCGCCAATTTCAATCAATTGAAGATTTTATTGCTGAATTACATAAATTGCAAATCTCAAAATCCAACCTTGAATTATTAAATACCCAATAAGAAAAGTAGTTTTTAACTTTTTTGCCAGCTTTAAAATACTTAACAAAAGTTTACGGTTGACCGCCTTACAATCAATATTTGAGAAACTTTACTTTTTTTTTTTAAACTTAAGCATAATAAGCAATTGATATGTTATTATTGTCATTGTGTATATGTCGATTAGGATTTGCTCTTATGAATTCTCTCATTGCGGCAATTGAAGCCCCATTCTTAAAAACCAATTTGCCTGATTTTCGTGTTGGTGACTCGGTTAAAGTTTTTGTTAAAATCCGCGAAGGTGGTAAAGAACGAACTCAAGGTTACGAAGGCGTTATAATTAAAATCAGAGGCGCCACTATTGGAAAAACCATAACGGTTCGACGTGTTTTTCAAGGTGTTGGGATTGAACGGGTATTTTTAATTCATTCTCCACGAGTTGAAAAAATTACTATTCAACGACGTGGTGATGTTAAGCGTTCTAAACTTTATTACTTGCGTAACCGTACTGGTAAGGCCACTCGTATCAAAGAAAAAGTTACGCCCAAAACAAAATCATCTAGCGAAGCTAAAAATACGCAAACGCCAGTTTCAGTCTCTTAAATAAGTATAAATTGAGTTTACTCAACCTATCTAAAGATCTGCTTAAAGCTATTGATATAGTTATAGAAGTAGCTGATAGTAGACTGCCTCTAACTAGCCGACATCCAAGTATACAAATTGATTTTAAACACAAATTAAAAGTAGTTATATACGCTAAAGCGGATTTAGCGGATTTAGATAAGGCTAGATTATTAATTAACAAACAAGAGATTAGTTATTTTCTCACCACCAAATCAACTAAGCAAAGACAGAAAATTTTAACCGCCCTTAATGATTTAGGCGCTAGCTTAAAACAACGATCTTTAGCCAAGGGCTACAAACATGGTAGCTTAAAGCTTTTAGTTGTGGGTATTCCTAATGTTGGTAAATCTAGTTTAATAAATTGGCTTATTGGTCAAAATAAAGCCAAAGTCGCCAACCGGCCAGGTATTACCCGTGCTCCCCAATGGGTAAGAATTAACCCCGACATTGAATTACTGGATACCCCAGGTGTTTTGAAACATTTTAAATTTGATGCTAGTAAAACAACTAAACTTGGTTTAGTACGTTTGATAAATGCCTATAATATTGATGAGTTAGAGCTTGCTACTAGCGCTATAGATTTTATCAGTACTTACTATAACGAATCGCTAGTTAATTATCTAGGCATAAATAATGATATTAGCCTTGAATCAGTAGCTAAAAAATTTAATTATCTTAAAACCGGTGGTGTTTATGACCTTAATCGCGCTGCAAAAACATTTTTAAGCGATTTTGAATCTGGTAAATTAGGTAAAATTTGTTTAGATATTGATCAGCTAAAATCATTAGCTGATTTAGCTAATGTGACTGATTAATTTATTATTTATTCAGGTTTTTTAAAATGTTTATCATCGGTAAGCCAACCGATAACTAAACCAGTTACAGATCCAACGACAAAACCCCAGATAAATCCCTGGTTAAAGCCGAAAACTGGAACAGTAGCTTGAGGTAAAGGCATGACCGGAACTAGAATAAAGCTTAACCCTACAATTAAACCGCTAATTGTTCCTATTAATAGCATAGTTAAGATGGGATATGGTATTAAACCTGATTTTTGTTCTTTGTCATTATTATCTGGCATAGTTAATACCTCAATATTATAAATTTCCTTAACTTAAATATTTATTTTAAACTAAAACTATATTACCAATGTATTTATTAAAGGCATTTTTACAATTCATTAATTAAAAGACTTATTCCAGCAATTGTTTTTGCATCTTGAATCAGTCCGTTGAGAATTAATTGATAGGCCTGTTTAAGACTTATCTGCATAACTTCAATTTCTTCGTGTTCATCAGGATCTGGTTCAGATAAGGTGACATTACTGGCTTTATATAAATAAAGCAATTCATTACAAAATCCTGGAGCTGAATACATTCGGGATATTTCTTGCCAAGTTGTGGCTAAATAGCCAGTTTCTTCTTTTAATTCGCGTTTAGCTGCAATAAGCGGATCTTCGCCTACGTCAATTTTACCAGCTGGTAATTCAATTAATTCTTTGCCAACACTATAACGATATTGTTTGATTAGAATAATATCATCTTGATTTGGCTGACAAATGATTACAACACCACCATTATGTTCTACAACCTCAAATTTAGCACTTCTTTTATCTGGCCATTGGATTGAATCTACGCGTAAGTTAATAAATGAGCCTGTATGAAGCATTTGGCTATTAATTTTAGCATTATGAAAATAATTATTTTTGGGGGCTTGATTCATAGAAAATTAATTAAATTACTTTTTTGGGTAAATTAAATCAGGGAATAAAATAAGTTTAGTTGTTATGATGTTAGGGTTCTTCCAAGGTTAAAGCATTCTTTCTTTGTATGCAGGGAATAAAATAAGTTCAGTGATGTTAGGCTTTGTCAATGTTAAAGTTTAGCCTGCGCACTTTGACCTTCATCAGTTTTGGCGTGTTTGCTTTCTTTGGGCTCTTTACCTTCTTTACCATCTTTACTTTCTTTAGGATTATCTGACTTCACCCCGGATTTTTTAGACGTCTTTTCAAACACGATGGTTTCACCTTCAAGGCAAGTACCAATGATATCACCTTCTTTAAACTTGCCTTGTAAAACCTGTTCGGCTAATGTATCTTCCAGCATTTTTTGTATAGCTCGACGCAATGGTCTAGCTCCATAAGTCGGACTATAGCCTTCTTTAGCAATCAGATCTTTGCATTCATTGGCAATAGTAAGTTCCATGCCTTGAGTTTTAATTCGAGCCTGCAAGTCGCTGGACATGATGTCCACAATGAGTCTGATTTCTTCTTTGGTTAATTGTTGGAAAACAATTATTTCATCAATCCGATTTAAAAATTCTGGTCTAAAGGTCTTTTTCATTGAGTCCATAACTAAATCTTTGATTTTTTTATAGCGATCACTATGTTGTGCTTCAGTAACCTGTTGTTGGAAACCAATTGACATTGAAGTTTTATCGATAAATTGCGCCCCAACATTAGAGGTCATAATAATAATGGTATTTTTAAAGTCTACGGTACGACCTTTACTGTCAGATAATCGTCCATCATCAAGAATTTGTAAAAGGACATTAAATACATCAGGATGGGCTTTTTCAATTTCATCAAATAAAACTACCGAAT
>DAHXLC010000075.1 GCA_027371815.1 Candidatus Melainabacteria bacterium
GTACTGTCTAAAGAATTGGCGCTGGAGCTAGGTGCATTAGCAGAGGCAAGGCTGGATAGGCTCGAATCAGTACTGACTAAAGAATTGGCGCTGGAGCTAGGTGCATTAGCAGAGGCAAGGCTGGATAGGCTCGAATCAGTACTGTCTAAAGAATTGGCGCTGGAGCTAGGTGCATTAGCAGAGGCAAGGCTGGATAGGCTCGAATCAGTACTGACTAAAGAATTGGCACTGGAGCTAGGTGCATTAGCAGAGGCAAGGCTGGATAGGCTCGAATCAGTAGTAATTGCCTGGTTCTTATCAGAGTTTGAATTGTCAGCAGTTGATGATAAAGTATTATCATTAGTTTTACTAGCATTAGGATCTGGCGTGGTGCTAGCTAAAATTGGATTTTCTCTTATTAAATGAATATCGCAAAGAGATACAGATTTCGCCGGAGAATTGTTTTTAGAAATATTCTTAGCTGTTATATCCGTATTGGTTTTTGCGTCTTGGGAAATTGTTTTTTTGAAATTTTTATTTGTTAAAGCCTGATCAATAGCTGCTAGTCTTTGCGAAATTGTTCCAGTTTTAGTTTTGCCAAAAACGGTTTGTTCTAATTTGGCAATTCTCGTTTTAATCGGTAAATTTTTGTCAGTAGTTTTGCCAAAAACTTTAATTTCTTCACTTCTTAATTTGTTAGAAATAGAGCTTTTCGCCCAAGAAAAATTACAATTTAAAATAAAACAGATAAGGAGTGCAATTCTAAGTAAACATATATTCATTGCGCTATTTAGAAAATTTACCAGGAAATTAAATATTCAATAATGAGGGTTTTCTTTACAATAATATCACACCTTAATTGTCAGAAAAGAATAAATTTAATTCGTAAACTAGATTTGTCATGTATTTTTGAAAATTAAATTTCTAATATTGACAATCAGCATTTTATTGAGAGTTTCTGTTTGAAAAATATCTTTAAAGATAAATGGTTGTAAATTATTTAATATAAGCCACAAATATTAGCAAGCTAAATATTATTACCAATGAAAAATTGGCTCGTATGGTCGCACTTCGTGTGAGTTATCATAATTAGCCTCGTAACTGGCTCGTAAATGTAGTGATTTGGTTGGATTGGCAACCCAGTAACAGGCCTCACAGCCTCCAGCGTCCTCATAATATACCGGGTAAACAGAAGCTAAGGCTTGAACTTTAGGTAAGGAATTAACATCTTTAGCAAAGATACTTGGCGCAAGATAATTACCGACTTTTACTAAGGGAAATTTCGCATCTTGCGAATAATTGATATTGGCACTTTGATCATAGGCAATTTGTTGATTAATAAATTTAAGATAGCCCTGGACTCTTTCATTTCTTGATGCTGAACTTAAAGGTACTTTTTCTAATAAAGCTTTAGCTAAGGTCAAATTGCCCGTGACAATTTCAATTACCCCTAGATTTATCCAAGCTCTTACACAAGAAGGATTGACTTTTAATAAATAAGTGTATAAATCTTTGGCTTCATTAATATAACCTAAACTATAAAATAAATTACCTATACACAATAGTTTATTGGTTTTATCAGTATGCGCTAAATACGAGAAATAACTTTGATTAAAAGATTTATTAAAATTTTGTTTTATAAAACTACCAAAGTAATTTATATTATTTGTAACAATAAAATTATGGGGTTTGATATAATCAGCTATGGCAAAATTTTTCAATCCACTAATTGGATTATTGGTTTTATGATCAATATTGCCTAGTTGAACATAAGCAAAAAAATTATTAGGCCTAATAAAACCTAATTTTTTAAGATAAAGCTTAGCGGTTTTATAGTCTTTATTTTTTATACAGGCTTGAGCTTGTAATTTTAAGATGGCTGGATTATTACTAGCTAAGTCTGTTTGCGTATTTAAATTATTAGCTGGCACCGTATTGGATATTGGATTTGTCTCGGGAGCATTGGTTATTTGAGTTGGTGCCGGCGGATTAGGGCTAGGTAAAGGTAAAATTAAAGAATCCTGATTATTATTTTTTGAAGAATCGGTAGAATTATTATCAATATTGTATGAGTTTTTAATAATTGTACCTTTATTTATGGTTGAAGAAGGCCAAGAGTTGTCATTGACTTGCGCTATTAGGTATTGATTAAAATTATAATCAGCCCATACCGGCGAACCTATAATAAGTATTGAAATATAAATTATAATAGCTATGTAGAAATTATGTATCATAAATAATGAAGTGGATCCTATTTTTTAGACAAACTTTTTCTGATCCCAGAGAAATGACTTTAAAAGCTAAATGATTATTTTAAACGTATATTAAACCGTTAAATTTTCTGGACAATGTAATCACAATGAACATAATATAATTGTACTTGGGAATTTTATAAAGTTTGACTGGTAATTAGTGAATTTTTTTTAAGTTTTTTATAAGGATATTTAAATGAAATTAAGGATAAGATTTTGGCATTTATTATTTTGTTGTTTATTGATAAATCTGTTTATATATAGTCCCAAGGTTTGGGCACAAAATCAGTCACCACTTCTAGTGAAATCTAATTCTTCTAATGGAGCCTTTATCTCACAAAATTATATTAAAAATGGTTTGAATCATTCACCACCATTACAATGGATCAATATACCTGTTCAAACGCAGTCATTAGCTATTATCTGTGCAGATCCGGATGCTCCTTGTGGTTTATGGATTCATTGGCTGGCCTGGAATATCCCTCCTAGCCTGAAATCTATTGAAGAAGCTTGTCCTAAAAATAGTACTTTACCCAATGGAATGATTCAAGGGCGCAATAGTTTTGGTCAAATAGGTTATGATGGACCAAGTCCGCCACCCGGCAAATTACATCATTATTATTTTACTGTATATGCTTTAAATACTAAATTAAACTTACGCCCTGGTGCTAATTATCAGGAAGTGAAACAGGCTATGGCAAAACATATATTATGTCAAGGCTATTTTATGGGTACTTATAATTCTCACTGAAATATCTATTCTGGACAAATTTAACTTCTGAACAAGCAGTTGTGAATATTAATAGGTACTTATAATACTCACTAATTTATCTTTCCCAGGCCTTGTTCAATCAAGGCTTTTAATTCGCTGATTGGTACGAATCTTGATACTTGACCAAGTTTATTACTTTGACTTAAAATGCCTACTACTTTCCCGTCTTTGAGTAATGGTGAGCCGCTTAGTCCAGGTTGACCTTTAAAACTGGCTAAATTTAATGAATTGCCTTGAATTGATTCGACTGGTTTTAAGATTTTGCCTTCTTGATATAATGGTGTGGTTTCACTTCCAGGAAAGCCCGCTGAATTAAATTTAACCCCTGGCCGAAGGGATGTTTTAGCTAAAGATAGCCCTTTGAATTCATTATCAGGGCTATTGAGTTTTAAAAGAGCTAAATCACTATCTGGATTGGCTCTAAACAGAGTCGCTGGAATGATTTTGCCATCAATAGTTTGAATGGAAATATTAGGGGTATTATCGATACAATGAAAATTAGTAACAATTGTCTGACCGTCATTAAGGATAAAACCAGTACCATTACTGGTTAAAGTTAATTGGGTTGTATTTGGGGTTAAGTTGTCTAATTTGTCAGGATATTTTAGCAGGGCATCGGATAGGGAGATGTCTCCACTAGCTTGAATTTTAACAATATTTTTTAATGAATCTGCTAAAATTTCATTTTGACTTTTAAAAGTATTTCCAGTTAAGGCTGTAAGCGTTGTCAATGTATCGCTATTTAAAAAGGCCTGCGTGGATAAACTGCCAATTGTACCACCCAATCCCATAACACCAAGGTTAAAAGTAGCGCCACCAAAATCATTGCCAATTTTGGTGATTTCGGCGTTAGGTGTTTTAATACCATCCCAGGTATTTACAATGGGTTTTTCTAATTGATTGAAGATATTTAAGGCACCTAGCCCACCAAGTGCATAACCGCCATAATTAACGGTTATTTTACCTAATAAACCTAAGGATTCAGGGTTTCGCGTTAAGGCGGTTAATACAATACCCAGAGCTGCTCCAGCTACAAATTTTTCGGTTAATTGGAGCGGATGCTCGGTTTCCGTTGAGTCTGTTTGTTTAAAGCCCTGATAGGTTTTATCGGTTATAGCGTTCAAAAGATTTAATTCACGATGAATTTTTGCCAAAAAAGTATTGGATGATTGTTTTTGGTTAGATTCGTTAAGTTTTTCGATTTTGTTAGGAATTTCGTGAATTTTCATAATAAACTCATTAAATTATTTAAAGTTAATGATAAAACTACTAATTAGTTTTAAATATAGTAATTTTCCCCCGCAAAGATTAATTTTTTAGTTATAATCTTTTCATACTTTAGGATAAAGATTTTTTGGATTAATTGTTTTGACTGAATTTACTGTAACTCCACCTAGTGGAATGCGTGATATTTTACCCAATGAAGCCTATTTAAGAGACGCAGTTGTCAATAAAATTCTTGATGTATACCGAAAATATAATTTTGAACACATCGAAACACCGGCCTTAGAAAATATTGACAATCTTAGACGCCAAGATGGTGGAGAAAATTTAAGTTTAATTTTCGAGGTTTTAAAACGTGGCGATAAACTTGACCAAGAATTACAGTCCGATAAAATTAATCGCGATAATATAATTGATTATGGTTTGCGTTTTGATTTAACAGTACCGTTAGTGCGTTATTATGTTAATAATCAAGCAAGTCTAGCTAATCCGTTTAAAGCTATTCAAATTGGTTCAGTCTGGCGCGCTGAAAGGCCACAAAAAGGTCGATTCCGGCAATTTACCCAATGTGACATT
The DNA here is from genome assembly GCA_027371815.1 of Candidatus Melainabacteria bacterium. Taxonomy (GTDB): domain Bacteria; phylum Cyanobacteriota; class Vampirovibrionia; order Obscuribacterales; family JAKAZS01; genus JAKAZS01. Next base: position 4,804 of record DAHXLC010000075.1, read on the forward strand.
GATATAATTGGTATAAAAGAAGAAAGCGCTGAAATAGAGCTTATTGATGCTACGGCTAATGCTTTATTAGCTGTAGGTTTTAATGATTTTGAAGTCATTGTAAACGATCGACGCTTATTGGCATTTATTGTAACTGCACTAGGTTTTACTAGTGAGGAATTAGCCAAAGCCTATATTTTAATTGATAAAATTGATAAGGTTGGTATTGAAGGTATAAAAAATGAGGCTATAAGTATTTTTCAGCTCGAAAAGGCTAATGCCTTAATGGAAATGTTGGCTAAACTAGGCCAATTTGTTCAAGCTAATCATAGCGATTTAGTTAATAATTTTGCTCAATTGGGTTTGAATAATCTTAATTTAGTTGAGTTACAAAAGATTACCCAGCCTCTCGAAAATGTATTACGTATTTGTCGAAGCTTAAGCCAAGGTAAATATAGTCTTAAATTTGAACCGATGCTTGCTCGCGGCATGGGGTATTATACCGGGATGATTTTTGAAATTAAAGCAAAATCCTTAGCTTATTCGCTTGCTGGTGGTGGCCGATACGATAACATGATTGGCAAAATTGCTAATCGCAATGTACCAGCTTGTGGGTTTTCGATTGGCTTTGAACGGGTTATTGGTTTACTTTTAGAAAATTTGACTGCCGTAAAAACTGATTTAAATAAATTGGCTTTAATTTATAACCCTGAAACGGATAAATTAGATTTGGTAATGAAAGAATTGTCTGATTTACAAAATATGAATTATAATGTAAGTGTAATACCGCGTAAAAAAGATATAAGTAAACAGTTAAACCAACTAATCCAACATGGTTTTACAAAATATTGCATTTTTAAACAAGGTGAACAAACTCAACTAATTAAGGAATTTAATTTATAATATAACTTAGTTAGATTAAACAATACTAGTTAAATTAATGATTTTAATATATAATGCGCTCTTAAGTTCTCAAATTACACTTTAATATTTATGAATAATGATGATCTGAAAAATAATCCGCAAAGTTTTAGTACTGGTAAAAATCCTTATGCTAAGCGGTTAAATGACCTGAAAATTAATGAACTTTCTAATACTCGCAAGAATTTTGAATTAGGTATTTTAGCTAATAGCGCAATTCCTAGTCCGAATGTTAATCAAACTAAATTTCAGGCAGCTAACCTTTTAACTGACCGTCTTGCTGTTAATGAATTTTTGTCACGTTTAAACTATGAAATTACCCGGTCGCTTAGATATAAACGACCGCTATCTTTAATTATGGTATCAGTTGATTTCTTGGATAATTTAATTGATAATTGGGGTGAAGAAACCGCTTATTATCTAATTGAAAATGTTTATGCGAAAATTGCATCTAAGCTTCGTGAAATTGACTTAAGTGGTATGTATCAGACCAGTATATTTTGTTTTATTTTACCAGAAACTAATGTTCGAGGCGCTCAAGTTGTTGCTAATCGAATGGCTAAGCTAATTGCTAATTCGCAGTTTAACCATAAACTCCATACTTTTAATCTAAGTGTAAGCATGGGTATTGCTGGTGTTCCTGATCATGCCAATAATGCAATTGAATTGATTGAAAAAACTTTTTTAGCTTTACAAAATGCCTGTCAAATGTATGGCGGTAATCAAATAGTTCAAGCTCCAGTTACTAAATCAGGACTATAGCTGGGCAGCTTTACAATTTACTAAATTCTATTGCAAGTTTGATTTAGGTAAGTTTAGAACTTGGTGAATTGTCTTCGACTTTTGACCAGGCTGTAAAAGCCAATGGCCTTAAACTGTTTACAGCTGCTAAAATTGCCGAACCATTGTTTAAAACAGTTGCACCAACTGGGTCAATTTTGCCAAAAGCTGCTAAAACAAAGCCAATTGAATTAGGTAAAGCTACCATAGATATATTTTGTTTGACTATGGCAATGGATTGTCTTGATGATTCAATTGCTTGCGGTAAACGGCTAAGATTATCATCAGTTAGCACAATGTCAGCTACATGTTGAGCAGCCTGGGTTGCTCCATGCAGCGATATGGCTACATCGGCGTAGGCTAAAGCTGGTGAATCATTGACTCCATCACCAATTACCGCTGTACAAAAACCGGCTTCCTTCAGTTCTTTTACAAGTAAAGCTTTTTGTTCGGGGAAACATTTGTATAATATTTCAGTAATACCAACTTTTTTGGCTATGATATTAGCTGCAAATTCGCCATCGCCAGTAGCCATAATGAGACGTTTTATACCTAAGCGTTTTAAATTTTTTAAAGTTTTATAGGCTTCGGGTCGCACGATATCTATGTAAGAAATTAAGCCTACTAACTTTTT
>DAHXLC010000171.1 GCA_027371815.1 Candidatus Melainabacteria bacterium
GCTAACAGTAATTTAAGAGAAGTTATCGAAAAACTTTCGGAAAGTTTATTGAGTTGTTTTAAAAACTTAAAACTTTTAGAAGCCTATGATATTTATCAGCACTTAAGGACTTACTGGAACGATACCATGCAGGATGACGTCTACATGATAATTACCGATGGTTACGTTAAGGCTATAAAGCCAGTATTACTCATAGCCAATAAGAATAAGAAAAATAGTGATAAAGCTGATTTGATAATTGATAAAAATAAATATAAAACTGATTTGTTGCCACCAAATATTATTATTGATAATTTTTTTAAACAAGAAAAAATTAACCTCGATAATTTGTCACTTAATATTGCTTCTATTCAGGATGAAATTGAATCGCTAGAACAAGAGCAAGAAGGTGATGATGGCTTATTAGAAGAAGTAAAAGATGATAAGGGTAATATAAGTAAAACAGCTATAACTAAAAGAATTAAGGAAATTAATAAGGATGGAACATATAGAGATGAGATGATTCTGTTAAAAAAATACCAAAAATGCCTGGATGATTTAAGTAAAGCCAAAAAAGACTTCGAAGAAGCTGAAAATAAGCTTAATAAATTGGTTTTTGACAAATACCCTAAATTGACAGAAGCTGAGATTAAGCAGTTTATTATCGAAGACAAATGGTTTAGTTATCTTAATAATATAATTGTTTCAGAAGTCGATGAAATACCCCAAACCCTTTTAAATCGTCTAAAAGAATTAGCTAATCGATATGAAACACCATTGCCAAAAATTGAAGATGAAGTTAACTTGTTAAGCGCTAAAGTAGAAAAGCATCTGCAAAAAATGGGGTTTAGTCTATGAGCAGCAAAAAGACGATTATAGTTAAAGGTACAGAAATTTCCATAATTAAAGTCAAGGATGAAGATTATATTTCACTAACTGATATAACAAGAGCTTTTGGTGATGATAGTTTAATTTATAACTGGATGCGAAATCGCAATACGCTTGAATTTCTTGGTATTTGGGAACAACTTAATAACCCGGGTTTTAAAGGTCTCGAATTCGAGACCTTTAAAAAAATAACTAGATTAATGAGTTCGAAATTTTTTGCATTAAATTGGTTAGCTAGGGTACTTAAATTTAGTTATTTATTTAAGAATTGGTTGAAAAGATTTTTTATCAAATTCAACTCTGTTTTAGGTTGCATTGTATGAATGTTAAATTAAAAAATAGTTTTAAGATGACAGAGCTTGGTCTTATTCCTAACGACTGGGAAGTGAAGTGTCTTGGAGATGTGACAGAATTAAATATGGGTAAAACCCCGAGTCGCAGTGTTAAAACATTCTGGGGCAAAGGCCATTCCTGGTTATCAATAGCAGATTTAAAGGAAAAATTTATTTTTGAAACGAAAGAAGAAATAACAGAGCTGGGGGCTTTTAAAATGCAAATTATCCCTAAAGGTACTTTGGTTATGAGTTTTAAACTTTCTATTGGAAAGCTTGCTTTTGTTGGTAATGATATGTACTCAAATGAAGCTATCTGTAATTTTCAAAAACCTAGGGTTTGTTCAGATTATTTATACTATATTTTAAGTAGAACAGACTTTTCTCAATATGGTAAGCAAGCTGTTAAGGGATATACACTAAATACTGCATCTTTAAAATCCATCCAAATCTCGATCCCGCCCTTACCTGAACAAAAAGCTATAGCGGGAGTATTATCCGATGTAGATGAGTTGATTGCAGCACTTGATAAACTTATTACTAAAAAACAAAACATCAAACAGGCTGCAATGCAAAATCTGCTGACTGGAAAAATTCGTTTGCCAGGTTATGGTGGCACTTGGGAGCTTTTAAAAATGTCCCAAGATGCCACTATAAATGCAAGAATTGGATGGCAAGGTTTAACAACATCAGAATATTTATCCCAGGGCGAATATTACCTTGTTACTGGAACAGATTTTCAGTTTGGAAAAATTAATTGGAGTACAGCTAATTTTGTAGCAAAAGAAAGGTATTTACAAGATATCAAAATACAGTTATCTGTTGGTGATGTTTTATTAACTAAAGATGGTTCGATAGGTAAAGTTGCATATATAGGGGCTCTCCTATTACCCGCTACATTGAATAGTGGTGTTTTTGTGATTAGACCTAAAACGGGTAAGTATGAACCTTTATTTTTTTATCATATAATGAATTCTCTCATTTTTAAGGAATTTTTAACTAAGTTGAGTGCAGGCTCAACTATATCACACCTTTATCAAAAGGATTTTCAAACATTTCAATTTTTATCCCCGCCCTTACCTGAACAAAAAGCTATAGCGGAAGTCTTATCCGACATGGATAATGAAATAATGGCATTACAAAAAAGGCGTGATAAAATAAAATTAGTTAAAAAAGGTTTAATGCAGGAATTGTTAACTGGGAGGATACGGCTTGTATGAATGAAAATCAGAATGATAGCGTATCTGATAAAGATAAAGTTTTAGACTATTTAGAACAATTTATACCCGAGCTCGCCCAAGGCGCTTTTTTACAAGCCTATGTGAATGCTTTAGCCGCTGGTTTAAGTGTTATGGTCTGCGACAATGGCTTCATTTACGAAGTGTTTCCTGATGGCTCACGTAAAGTTGTTAAGGCCATTGAACCAGAAACACCGGTGAAAAAAGGTACAAGGAGGCATTTACCCTGACTAAAGATACACCTAGAATGCGTATGTTTGCTGGACCCAATGGGTCTGGTAAGAGTACTTTAAAATCGATTTTAAGACCTGATTTAATTGGTGTATATATAAATCCAGACGAAATACTTCAACAAAACAGCATTAATCTTAACCAGTTTGAAATAGATACAACAATAGATGAAATAAAGATATTTATTTTAAATTCTAGTTTGGCAAATAAAATTAGCCTGCCTAAAGATAACGATTTTATAAGTTTTGATAGTGGTAAATTAATTTTTCACAATATTACAATAAATTCGTACCTTGCCTCAATATTGTCAGATTTTCTGCGAAACCAGTTACTTAGCCAATCAATATCATTTACTTTTGAGACCGTTATGTCATCAATGGACAAAGTTGAATTCCTCCAAAAAGCCTGTAACAATGGTTATCGAACTTATTTATATTATGTAGCGACTGAAGATCCGGCAATCAATATTTCACGTGTGGCTAACAGGGTTAAAATAGGTGGTCATAATGTACCAGAAGATAAAATAATTTCTCGTTATTACCGATCGTTAGGTTACCTTATAAAGGCTGTTAGTAATACTAGCCGAGCTTATATATTTGATAATTCTGACTATCAATATTATTGGCTAGCCGAAATTACCAAAGGTTGTGATTTAGAGATTAAAACAAATAAGATACCAGCCTGGTTTAAGAAAAACTTATGGGATAAAATGTTACCTTGGGAGAATAATTAGCGGTGTCAGATATTGGACAGCCTGAAATGGTGACTCAAGTTAAAGTAGTTAAATTATTTGTCGATACCCTTGGCTACAATTATCTTGGTGACTGGCGAGATAGAGAAAACAACAGTAATGTTGAAGAAAAATATTTAAAAGAATACCTGGCTAAACAAGGTTATGATAGCGAATTAATTGAAAAAGCAATTAATGAGTTCGCTAAAAAAGTAACAGGTCAGGCAAAATCTTTGTATGACAAAAATAAAGAAATATATAATCTTTTACGTTATGGCCTAAAAATAAAAACCAGTGTCGGTGAAATATACCAAACTATATATTTTATAGACTGGAAGAACCCAGAAAACAATCATTTCGCCATAGCAAGTGAAGTTACTATTAAAGGCATTGATGGTGCTGATAAAAGACCAGATCTAATTCTTTATGTAAATGGTATTGCCCTGGCTATTATTGAATTAAAGCGTTCAACGGTTTCGGTTGTTGAAGGTATTCGTCAAAATTTAGATAATCAAAATAAAAAATTTATACAGCATTTTTTTTCGACGATTCAGTTCGTTTTGGCTGGTAATGAAACAGAAAGCTTGCGTTATGGTACTATAGAAACAAAAGAAAAATATTTTTTAACTTGGAAAGAAGAGAATACAGAAAACGACGAAAACAAGCAATCTAACCAACTTGAAAGCCAATTACGCCAACTATGTGATAAAAAGCGTTTTCTTGAACTTATTCACGATTTTATCGTTTTCGATTCTGGTACCAAAAAAATATGTCGACATAATCAGTATTTCGGTGTAAAACATGCTCAAAATTTCATCAAAGAAAAAAAAGGGGGAATAATTTGGCATACCCAAGGATCGGGTAAAAGTATCACTATGGTTTGGCTGGCCAAGTGGATTCGCGAAAATCAAAATATTAGCCGAATTTTAATCATAACTGACCGTACTGAACTAGACGAACAAATTGAAAGAATATTTAATGGTGTTGATGAAGAAATTTACCGAACCCAAAGCGGTCATGACCTTATAACGCAGCTAAATGATTCACGGCATAGTATAATTTGCTCACTTATCCATAAATTCGGCTCTAAAGATGAAGATGTTTCTATAGATGAATTTATTGAAGATATGAATAAATCATTACCTAATGATTTTATCCCTAAAGGTAATTTATTCGTTTTTGTCGACGAGTGTCACCGAACTCAATC
>DAHXLC010000089.1 GCA_027371815.1 Candidatus Melainabacteria bacterium
TGCTTTTTGATCAGCTGTTGGTCCTTTCGTTTGCGTAAAACCAGACCCTTGACTATTATTAGCTTGACTTAATTTACGATCAATTACCTCAATTTGCTTTTGTGCGTTTACAAAATGATCATTATTAGGTGAAATATTCATTAAGACTTGTTTGGCTAAATCGTATTTACCTAATTCCACATATACTTTACCTAATTCAAAACTTGCATCAGGATCATTTGGCTTAACTTTAAGAACTTTTTGAAAGCTTTCGCTAGCTTCATTATAACGTTTTTCACTGGCATACAAAACCCCTAAATTATAATGAGCATCAGCTAAATCTGGGTTTAAATCAGTAGCCCTGCGAAAGAAAATTATGGCGGATTCTGGCGAACCCATATTATAAGCATTTAAGCCTAAATTATAAGCATTAATTGCTTTTTGATCAGCTGTTGGTCCTTTCGTTTGCGTAAAACCAGACCCTTGACAAAGTACAAGTGATAATGCCAATATAGAAGTTGTTAGTTTAATTTTCATGTCATTCCTTAAGAATTAATTTTACTTTTAATATTAATTTTAATGCAAATACAATTTTTTGGGTACAAAAAATATATATCAGCAAAACTTAAATTTACAGGTTACCTATGCGCACATCCGGACATATTATTACATCATTAGGTGTAAGTTTAGCTAATTACTGGCAATTCCGCTCCAAAAAAGCTGCTACAGCCAGCTTTTTAATTGGTTTTCTCATTGATTTAGACCATATTGTGGATTATGTTAAAGCTCATGGCTGGAAATTTAAATGGGATAAATTTTCCGAAGCCTGTCATGAAAATTATTCAGGAAAATTATTTTTACCCTTACATTCATTTGAACTTTTAGCCATATTCTATATCTCTTGCCGAAACCCCAAATTTAAACCCTATCGTACCGGAATATCCATGTCATTATTACTACATTTATTATTAGATCAAAAATGTAATCCTAATCGCAAACCCTTAACTTATTTTTTATGCCATCGCATCAAAAATAAATTTAATGCACATACAATATTAAGATAACATAAAACTACCACAATATATTAATCATGTTAGAAAAAAGCTTTAACCAGACATTTAAAGCCCATTTGCAACAATAAAAAAAAGACTATTACAATTATGCCTTGTGATAGTCTTTTTTCTTAGATTACGAAAATTTGGTTATACGCCTTCGCCAATTGGTGGATATATATCTTCAACCGCTTCTTCCTCGTCACTCGGCAAAGTATGAGCAAAGAATCCCGTTCCGGCTGGGATTAATCGACCAATTATGACATTTTCTTTAAGCCCACGTAACCAATCTTTTTTACCTTCAACAGCTGCTTCGGTTAAAATACGGGTAGTTTCTTGGAAGGAAGCTGCTGAAATAAAGCTTTCGGTATTTAAACTGGCTTTAGTTATTCCCAGTAAAACATCATTATAAGTTGTATCAATCATACCAGCTTGTTTAAGCTTATCATTTTCCGCATCAATATAATACCTTTCTAATAATTCCCCAGGTAATAAAATTGAATCGCCAGGCTCATCAACTCTAATCTTTCGCGTCATTTGCTTAACAATAACCTCAATATGTTTATCGGCAATTTCCACACCTTGAGATCGATATACAGACTGAACCTCGTCGACAAGGAATTTCTGACAGGCTTTAACACCTTTTAAACGTAAAATATCATGCGGCTCTGGTGCAACGTGGTGATTTATTAGCTACACTGCTTTATGAACGTCAGAAAACTGGTGATATTGTTCAAGGG
>DAHXLC010000092.1 GCA_027371815.1 Candidatus Melainabacteria bacterium
TGTAACTATTATCGGTTATTAAGACTTCACGCACATCCAAGTAATCAACCTTAAGCTTTAAAAGCCTCTTCTTCACTAGTAAAAGACATGATAAAACTATGCGCAATCGTACCTTCTAAAGGAATATCATATTTTATGGCAGCTAACGTATTAGAAGTTGCATCACAGCCACCAATATAAGCAGCATAACTAGCGGATAAGGCACCATCAAATCCATGAGCTCGTCTCAAACCAAATTCCAAAACTTTATCATTACCACTAACGTATTTTATACGGCTGGCTTTCGTTGCAATAAGCGTTTCATAACCAAAAATATTTAAGGCAATACTTTCGAGGATTTGGCCTAAAATAATTGGTGCCTTAACCTGAATAATTGGTTCATTAGCAAAAACAATACTGCCATCAGGAATAGCTTTAAGACTTATTTTACTTTTAAGATTTTGCAAATACTCTAAAAATTTTTTATCCTGTAACGGTTCAAAAAATTCTACTTTAGATTTAGCTAAAGCTTCTAAATCAGCTAAAACAAAATGCCAGGAATTAATAATTTCGATAAACTGATTAAGGCCACAGGTTATAGCATAACCACCATCAAAAGGGTTTTTGCGAAAAACCAAATGGTAAATAGCCATAATATCGGAAGATCCTTGTTTCCACCAGGCATAAGCCATTGACAATTGATAAAAGTCAGTTAACAAAGATAATGAATCATTATAAATCGTTTTCGAAGTAGTTGTCATTAAAAACTTATTTGCAAAATTTACGTCTTACATATTTACCGGTTAATAATTTAACACTAAAAGGAGTATTTTTTGTATAAGGATCAACTTTTAAGTCTATTTATTAAGGTAATTAAGCATGCCAAAAACTTAAGCCGCTTACTGATAATATTAAATTTTGTATGGCTCTTTAATCAAAACATCATATCTGCTCAAAGTCAGTTGAATTATAAATATGTGGGCAATAAAGAGTCATTTAAATTTCATAAATTAACCTGTCCATATGCATTATGCATGGCCAAAATTCGGCGCAACTATTTTTTATACCGCTATTTAGCTATTGAGGCTAATTATCAACCGTGCAAATTTTGTTTACCCCCATACTGGGTCAGTGTAAAAGCTGTTATTATTAATCAACATCCATAAGTAAAATTAGCTTTCCCCAATTGAAATGTTTGCTTAAAAATGAAGATCAACAATATAACCCAATTAATTGAACTAGCTAAGACTGGCAATACTACGGCGGAAGTTCAATTAGCCTATGAATATACTAAAGGTCAAAATATTGCTAAAGATTTAGTTAAAGCCTTTAAACTTTATGAATTGGCTGCTTATGAAGGAAATTTAACAGCTCTGTTTAACCTTGCCCAATTTTATTTAAACGGAATCGCCGACGTTAATGGCAAGCCCATCATTGCCAAAAATCCTCAAATGGCAATAAGTTTACTTACTCAATGTGCTAATTCAGGTGATTTAGAAGCTCATTACTTTTTAGGCTTGGAATATCAAAAATCACCTAATCTAAATTATGCCTTAGCCATTGAACGTTTAGAATATTGTGCCCAACATGAATTAGGCAAAGCACAATATGAATTAGCTTTGATTTATCTAACTATTCAGCCTGACCTAGCTAAGGCCAAAATCCTTCTTAATAAAGCTCTAACTCATAAAATCGTTGGCGCCCAAGAATTACTTGATTCATTAAACAGTTAAAACCTTAAACTAAGACAATTAAGTTTTTGCAAAAAATTTATCATGAATTAATTTTACCGCAGGTTTAACATCATTATCATTGACAACGAAACTTAAATTAATATCACTAGCGCCACCTGATATCATTAAAATATTGATATTTTTTAAGCTTTCAAATACATAGCCAGCAGTTCCTGCTTGATTGCGAAAATATTTACCAACAACCGTAACAATAGCCAAATTTTCTTTAACACAAACATCTGCTAAAGTGCTTAAATCATCAATAATTTGCTTAATAGAAGCCTTATTGTCGATCGTTAAGGCCACCGAAACTTCAGATGTAGTAATTAAATCTATAGAAGTTTGATATTTTTCAAATACCGCAAACACTTTAGCCAAAAATCCATAAGCCATAAGCATTTTTGGCGACGACACAAAAATCGCCGTAATTCCTGTTTTAAAAGCAATAGCTCGAATTAGTGATTTGTCTAGATCGGAATTTACCGAATTACTAATTAAAGTGCCTTTATGAGTAGGATTTTTGGAATTTAAAATTTTGACCGGTATATTATTATCGACCGCCGGACGAATTGTTAAAGGGTGTAAAACTTTAGCACCAAAATAGGCTAGTTCACTAGCTTCTTCAAACGAAACTTCATCAATAACAGTTGCATTAGGTACAACTCGAGGATCACAAGTCATCATTCCATCAACATCCGTCCAAATTTCAATAGCCTGAGCCCTTAAGGCTAAGCCTAAAATAGCTGCTGAATAGTCTGATCCACCACGACCCAAAGTGGTAGTGCTACCAGATTGAGTTGCACCAATAAAACCTTGAGTTACAACGATTGGAGTACTTTTAAATAGGGGAATTACTTTATCAAAAACCTTAAGGTTAATTTCGCTCATTAACGGATTCGCTTTACTGTAACTATTATCGGTTATTAAGACTTCACGCACATCCAAGTAATCAACCTTAAGATTTAAACGAAGAAGATATCGATAAAAAATACTACTAGACAGTAATTCACCATATTTTGATATATTATCTAAAGACTTAGCACTTAATTCACCTAAATAGCTAATTCCTTGATATAGAATAAATAGTTCTTTTAAGTAATTATCTAAGATCGAATCAAGTTCTTGTTTATATATTGTAGCCAAAAAAAGTTCATTAATTACCAATTCATGCTTTTGGCGGATTAATTCAATTGTCTGGCAACTTTCATTTAAATTTTGATCAAGTGCTTGATTAGCACCATTAATCAATAAATTAGTAACTCCAGCCATAGCTGATAATACAACTAATAAACCATCACCACAGCGAACTATCGCCTGTTCAACTATAGTAGCAACGTTTTTAAAAGAATGACTATCGCCAACGGAAGTGCCACCAAATTTAACTACTAACAATTAAATTAAACTCCAAAATAAGGTCAAGTTGAATTATTACACTAACTTGTTTAAATACGGCGAATATTAGCCCCAAGACCTAAAAACTTTGCTTCAAAATTATCATAGCCTCGATCAATATGATGTAAGCCAGTTACTTCCGAAATTCCTTCAGCACCTAAGCCGGCCAAAACCAAAGCAGCTCCAGCTCTTAGATCAGATGATTTAACTTCAGCACCAGTTAAGCTAGGAATTCCTTTAATAACGGCGGCATTTCCTTTAACCGTTATATCAGCACCCATCCTGCGTAATTCACCAACTTGCATAAAGCGATTTTCATAGATAGTTTCAGTCATTATCGACGTACCGTCAGCTGTAGCTAATATTGCCATAACCGGTGCTTGTAAGTCTGTAGGGAAACCTGGATAGGGATGAGTAGTTAAATCAATTGGCTTTGGCTTACCCTGCATGGAAACTTTAATAGTATCAGGAGCATAAAGTGAGACTTCAGCGCCCATTTCGCTAATTTTACTAATTAACGAATATAAGTGGTGGGGATTACAATGAGTAACTTCAACCTCACCCGTTGTAGCTAAAGCAGCCAATAAGAAAGTCCCAGCTTCAAGGCGATCGGGAATAGTATCAACGGTAGCTCCATGTAATTCATTTAAAGGCACACCATCAATTACAATTTGATATGTTCCCGCCCCCGAAACTTTTGCCCCCATTGCATTAAGGAAATCAGCAATATTAACAATTTCCGGATCCTGGGCAGCATTTTCAATAATTGTCTGTCCTTTAGCAACGACACTAGCCAGCATAATATTTTCCGTAGCACCATTAGAAGGTCTGTCTAAATATATTTTCGCACCAACCAATTCGCTAGCGTTTGCATATACATAGCCATGTTCAACAACAACGTCAGCACCAAGCATTTTCAAACCTCGTTCGTGTAAATCAATTCGACGTTCACCAATAGCACAGCCACCTGGTAAAGATACTTTAGCCTGATTAAAACGAGCCAAAAGCGGACCTAAAACTACAAATGACGCACGTAACTTGCTTACATATTCATAAGAAGCCTCGTAATCATTTACACCGCGCGTATCAATAGTCAATTCATGATTTTTAAACTCGATTTTAGCACCTAGGTTACGCATAAGTTCAGACATCATATGCACGTCAGATAAGTCCGGTACATTTTTAATAACACAGACATCGTTAGCTAAAATTGCCGCAGCCATCATTTTAAGAACAGCATTTTTAGCGCCTTCAATACGAACACTACCAATTAGCGGACGGCCACCAACCACAATAATTTTAGGTTCATTAGTGGGCTGGACTTGAGTAACTGAAGTTGGAATTGATGGATTCTGCATTTTTTCGCCTTTGATTTGAATTTAGTAATAATTAATAAAATACTTATATATTATATTTTACCTAAAATTTTAATTAATCAAGTAAACATTATGTAAAAGCTTTAATATAATGTTATTTTATAATCAAAACTACTCAAAATAAATAAAGCAATTTTAATAAACATGCCTAGTATTACCTTGTACTTTCTCCTTATTATGTTAGGAAGCGTCTTAAATGGCTGCGTTATGACTGAAGAAGTTAAACGGATTAAAGCCTCAAAAAATTATCAAAATAAATATCAGAAAATTACCAAAGGTTATTTAAATGGCAAACAAATTTTTATCCGGAGTTGCAACACTTGTCATCCTGGTGGTAAAGCAAGTCCGACTGGTCCAAATATCGAAAATTTTGCCAGCAACTTTAAAACAACTAACGAATTAAAACAATTTATCCTTAAGGGCAAAGCGTCAATGCCAGCTCAAACCATATTAACTACTGATGAATTAGAAAATCTGGTGCAATATCTTTATGCTGAATTTCAACCTTGTAATTTAAACTGAATATAATTGTTTAAATTATCATAGCCAAAACTTATTTCATCAACAATTCAATTAACCAGATAACCACTACAAAGAAAAAAAATAATACCATCATTCTCGACAATAATGCCGGATTAGACATAATAATGGGTGGGACTGGGCTATATTTTGTTATCGCATCTTGAATCGAATTACGATCAGATAGATAAAGTGTAGCAATAAGCATTGGCCAAAGCCGTTTGCTTTTGAGATCTGGTCGGTATAAAACAATTACTAATTCCGGACTTACATAAAGTTGTTCAATCTGATCCCAAACCACTGATTTGCGATTTGGCCAATAAGGGCCTTTGTATTTAATACCTTTTTGACTTAACTGTAAACTGGATGGATTAAGCATTGGACGAACACCAACAATAAAAGCCAACAGGGCTATTATAATAAAAAAACCTTCGACATTAAGCAACAATTTTAAACTATGCAAATTGTATAATGGGCTCCAACAATATTTAGCAAGACCAAGATATACAGCGGTTAACACCATACACATAAAGAATTCGCTAGGATCTCTAGATTCGATAAAATTGTCTTGAGAATCAAGTCTTAGTTTATTCATTAAATAAATTACTTATGGTATTTTTCCAATATATCATTAATTTAATTCTACCATATTGAAAAAAAGACCAATAAATTCAATTTCCAATTCATTCATTAGACCTAAGTAATAAGCCACCAGTTTAACTTACCTTTACTAAACAGGCTAGAAAGTTTATGATTATGGCGAGTTTTATTTAAGGTTGATTTTCAGCTAAAAGTAAAGCCAATACCTTGGGCAAAATCTTTTATGGCTGCTTCGATTTCAGCTTCGGGATAAGTGTTTGTACTTAAAATCTGTTTTTCATTACAGCCACTAAACCGAATAACTTTATAGGTTATTGGACTTTGAATACTTTTTTCCAGTCTTAACAGGTTATTATCTTGGTCATAGGCACCCACAACACCCCAAATATGATCGAGCGCATTATAAATATCTTTAACGGTATGTGGCCAGGTTGCCCTTTCCATATTATGACACCAATTTAACTAATTATTAACAAAATGTCCGAGGAGGGAGTCGAACCCTCACGGTTGCCCACACGCCCCTCAAACGTGCGCGTCTACCATTCCGCCACTCGGACAATTAATGAAATTATACATGATAATTTATTAAATTTTAAAATATATAAAGGATATTAAAAAAAATTATCGGTGCAGAAAGTTGTCATAAGCAAAACATTTGTCTAAAAGTAAAATTTATTAAATTTAAATTTAATAAAAATAGTTTTTTTGCTTATATTTATTTAATTTTGGGAATAATGTATTGCAAGTCTCTAATATAAGGGTAAATATTATGATTGAGATGCATGTAGC
>DAHXLC010000108.1 GCA_027371815.1 Candidatus Melainabacteria bacterium
ACTAATTTAAATTAACTTCATTGATAAAATCAATTTTCAAATTACGCCTGCCTAATTCAGCAAAGAAATAATTTTCATCAATATGACCCTCCGGAGCAAATACCCCTGTTTGAAAAATCAATCCGGATTTTAACATAGCCGCTGCTATAGCTGGTGGTATACCAGTATTTAAAGCTCCGGCGGAAAATTTTTCATCGGCAAAAGCTTTAAGTAAAAGCTTAGCTTTTTTAAAATTTTTATTTTCAATTCCGGACATTTCAACCAAAACAACCTCACAGTCAGGGATTAAATAATTGGTCACTGGCAACTGGCCAATTAACTGATTTAAGATTAAGCGTAAATCTAAATCCTGATTTTGATAATTTAATTTTGAGGCTAAACCCAATTGAACCAAAAGTTTAAACTTTTCATGCATCTCTACCGGTAAGGCTAGTCTAAACGAAAGATTACGAACGCCTTTTTTAGCTAAATAATCAGGTAAAGTAGCAAGTTCGGAGTGCAAAGTATAAATACCGGCAGCCTCACCTACAGGATAGCCAAAATCAATTAAAGTTTCACCTGATAAAGCATTGGTTTTAACCAAAACACCATTAACAAAAACCATTGCATCAAGACAGTATTCATCTAAAATTGTATCAAGTGAATAGGGAATCAAAAGTGGGTGATCAACAGCTTCTAGTAATTTAGCTCCATCACTTATCAAAACATTGTCAATAGAATCAAAATGCTTAGCTAAATATGCCACCATAATATTAGTCACACCAGGAGCAGCACCAATTCCAAGGATAGCCGTCAATTGCTTTTGTAAAAACATATCATTTAATTTAAGCTGTTCGATTGTTGAATGATATAAACCACCCAAATCAAAATAATGACAGTTAGCTCTTAAACAAGCTTCCATAACCTTAAGATTAAATTTATACGGGCTCGCATTAATTACTAAAAAAGCATCGTTTAACAAATTTACTAATTCATCAGTATCCGATAAGTTACATTTCTTAACAACTAATCGCTTTGTACTATATTTGCGTTCCAGTACTTTTGCTAAATCCAGATTTACATCAGCTATAACAACTTCCTGAAATTGACTAAAATGAATCAAGTCATCAATAATGACTTGACCCATTTGACCACAGCCACCTAAAACCACTACTTTATTTGAACTATCAACCATCAAGCTTAATCCCTCAAAAAAAATCTAATTAGTAAAATCGATTTTGCTCTTAAGAATTTTCAAATAATAGCAAAAAACTGATTTTACTATTATAAATCTTTTCAATATTATTAATTTAAATAACTTAAAATAAAATCATGTGGATCAATAATGTTTATTTAAAAAATTTTCGTAATTACCCTGAGCTCGATATAACATTAACGCCAGGAGCCAATCTTTTTATTGGAAAAAATGCTCAAGGTAAAAGTAATTTTCTTGAATCGATTGAATTATTATCTTTAGGCAAATCTTCCCGCCAGGTAAGCGATCTTGATTTAATCAGCTATAATCAAAACTCAATGCAAGCTGAAACAAATTTTCAAAACGATTATAACCTAGAAAATCTAAAAATTTGCTATGAAAAACACTCAAACAATAAAGTCAATAAATCATATTTTATCAATGGCAAGTCCTATAAAACACGTAAACCCATTCTAGGTAGGTTGTTAACCGTCAGTTTTAAAAGCCAAGACTTACAATTAAGCCAAAATGCACCAAAATTTAGACGCGACTGGCTAGATAACTTAGCCTGCCTAATTTCTAAAGCCTATCTGGAAATTTATAATAATTTTGAAAAAATTATTGCCCAGAAAAACAGCCTTTTGCGCAATAATTTTAATAACAATTTAGTTTCTTTT
>DAHXLC010000040.1 GCA_027371815.1 Candidatus Melainabacteria bacterium
ATTCAGAAAATGCTTAACGTCATAGCCAATAACAGTTAAAGGTATAATACCAAAATTAGACAAGACCGAATATCTTCCACCAATAGAAGGATAGCCAAGAATGATTATTTTGCTGTTTTAGCTTTTATGGAAAGAAATTTAAAAAATCAGGATAAATTGCAAGAAATTCGTCATTTGATTCGTGATAACTATAAAGTAGCAACTACCTTAGGCTTTGGCCCAAGATTTTTACATTCAACCGGACAACTTTACAAAGGTGGACCAAATAGTATTGTAGTTCTTCAGCTAACGGTGCAAAACACAGAAGATTTGACAATTCCCAATCGCAAGGTTACTTTTGGTATTATAAAAAATGCTCAGGCTCGTGGTGATTTTGAAGTATTAAGTGAACGTGGCCGACGTTTATTAAATCTGCATATTAACGGTGACCTTGAAACTGGCTTAACTGAATTGGTTAAAATAATGAAGGAAATATACAGTTAAATTTATTTTTGATAATTAGCTTGCCTTAAGTTTTAGAAACAGCAATATGGTGTTGGTTATTATTAAAGAACTGCATTTTGAATTTACTTGAGAATTGTTTGAGAGCTTCTTGAGCTGCTGTGGCTAAGCAGTTAGATTTAGTTCAATAACTATTTTTTAGTGGCTGTAATTATGGTTTCCGAAATATTAGCAGGAACTTCTTCATAATGAGCAAATTCCATAGTAAAAGTCCCAAGACCTTTAGTTTTATTTCTGATGTCAGTTGCATAACCAAACATTTCTGAAAGTGGAACCGTAGATTTTACAAATGATTTTTTGTTATTGGTTTCCATTCCTTCAATTTTACCGCGACGGCTGGAAATATCACCTATAACTTCACCCATGTATTCTTCAGGGACTTCGACATCAACTTTCATGATTGGTTCTAATAATACTGGTGATGCTTTCATAAAACCTTCTTTGAAGGCTATTGAACCAGCAGTTTTGAAGGCCATTTCTGATGAGTCAACATCGTGATAAGAGCCAAATACTAAAGTTGTTTTTACATCAATAATTGGATATCCAGCTAAGACGCCACCTTGGAGAGCTTCTTTGATACCATTTTCGACTGGCGCAATATATTCACGAGGAATCACGCCACCAACAATTTTATTGACAAATTGAAAACCTCCACCTGGTGGTAATGGCTCAATTTCAATGACTGCATGGCCATATTGACCACGTCCGCCTGATTGGCGAATGAATTTACCTTCAGATTTGACCATTTTCTTAATTGTTTCTCGGTAAGCTACCTGCGGTTTGCCTACATTGGCTTCGAGTTTAAATTCACGTAATAGTCTATCCACGAGAATTTCTAAATGCAATTCACCCATACCGGCAATAATTGTCTGACCAGTTTCTTGATCAACTTTAACCTTAAAAGTTGGATCTTCTTCGGCTAGTTTGGCTAAAGACATACCAAGTTTATCGGAATCTCCTTTGGTTTTGGGTTCAATTGCAACGGAAATAACTGGATCGGGGAAATTCATCGATTCAAGAATAATTGGGGAATTTTCGGCGCAGAGGGTGTCGCCAGTAGTTGTGTCTTTTAAACCCACGGCTGCTACAATATCACCACTATAGGCTTCTTGGACATCAGTTCTTGAGTCGGCTTGAAGCTGAATTAAGCGACTAATGCGTTCTTTATTACCCTTAGTACTGTTTAAGACATATGAGCCTGATTTTATCACGCCTGAATAAACTCTTAAAAAAGTGAGACGACCGAATTGGTCATTCATTACTTTAAAGGCTAGAGCTGCAAATGGCTGATTATCATCACAAGCACGCACAGCTACTTCACCGTTTGGTAAAGTGCCTTTAATTGATGCAACATCAACTGGTGATGGTAAGTAATCGACAACTGCATCTAACAAGGCTTGAACACCTTTGTTTTTAAAAGCCGAACCACATAATACCGGAATGATTTGATTGTTACAAACGGCTTTACGTAAAGCTTCTTTTAATTCTTCTTTAGAAATACTTTCACCATTTAAATACTTGTCCATTAAGGCATCACTAGTTTCAACAATGGCTTCTTCTAATGCATGGCGATGTTTTTTTGCTAATTCTTTAAGATCATCAGGAATTGGAACTTGTTTAATTGACTTGCCAAGCGGATCGTCGTCTTCATACATAAAGGCAACGTCTTCAATTAAATCTACAATACCAATAAAACCACTTTCAGCACCAATTGGTAGTTGAATGGCGTGGGCATTAGCTTTTGGTGTGGTTATTCCAGGTAAATTTTCTTTGAGTTGATTTAATACTTTAAAAAAGTCTGCTCCTGATCGATCCATTTTATTAACAAAAACCATTCGCGGCACTTCGTAACGGTTAGCTTGTTTCCATACGGTTAGGGTTTGGGGCTGAACTCCGCCAACAGCACAAAGAACAATAATTACGCCATCTAAGACGCGCATGGATCGTTCTACTTCGACTGTAAAATCAACGTGCCCAGGGGTGTCGATTAAATTGATATGCCGACCTTTCCATTTGCTGGTAATGGCCGCAGCTGTTATGGTGATACCACGTTCTTTTTCTTGTTCCATCCAATCAGTTACGGTTGTACCATCATGAACTTCGCCAATGCGGTGAATAAGTCCTGAATAGAATAAAATTCTTTCAGTGGTGGTAGTTTTGCCAGCATCAATGTGCGCTGCTATACCCATATTTCGGGTGTTGATCAGTGCTTGCATTCTTGCATCATCAAGATTTGGTTTTTTGTCAGATGGTTGAATAGTTGTTTCCATAGCTTAAATCTCTCTTTTAAATAAAATATTGGTATACTTTTTTAGGTTTAATAACGATAGTGGGCAAAGGCTTTGTTTGCTTCAGCCATTTTATGGGTTTCATCACGTTTTTTTACCGATGCACCCATGTTATTTGAAGCATCAATTAGTTCTTGACTGAGGCGTTCGGGGAAGGATCGACCCGAGCGCTTACGTGAATTAATTATTAGCCATTGAGTAGCTAATGCTAAACCTCTTATTTGTTTGACTTCGATAGGCACTTGATAAGTTGACCCGCCAACGCGTCTGGCTTTAACTTCAACTAACGGTGAAACATTTTTTATGGCTTTATTAAAAACATCAAGTGGCTCTTGATTGGTTTTTTGTTTGATTAGCTCAAAGGCAGCGTAAAATAATCTTTGCGCTGTACTTCTTTTTCCGCGTTGGAGCATTTTATTGATAAATCTAGTTACCAACTGACTGTTGTATATAGCGTCAGGTACTGGCATTCTTCTTGAAACAACATTTCTACGGGGCATTTTTTCTTCCTTTTATTAATAATTGAATAACTTGTATAATGATTATTTTTTCTTGGCAGCAGTTGCAGGAGCCCCAGCTTTAGGACGTTTTTGACCATATTTTGAACGACCTTGCATCCGGTCTTTAACTCCAGCAGTATCGAGAGCACCGCGAACTATATGATATCTTACCCCTGGAAGGTCTTTAACTCTTCCGCCTCTAACCAAAACTACCGAGTGCTCTTGTAGGTTGTGGCCAACACCAGGAATGTAAGCGGTAATTTCCATACCATTGGTTAATCTAACCCGGGCAATTTTTCTTAAAGCCGAATTAGGCTTTTTGGGGGTGGTTGTTTTGACCTGGGTACAAACCCCTCGTCGTTGGGGGCAATTTTTTAAGGCTGGTGACTTGGTTTTATAAGTTACTTTTTGCCTTTCTTGTCTAATTAACTGATTAATGGTTGGCACTTAGAATCTCCTGAAAAAAGTACATCTTGAAATTTTGCGATTTTAAATAACAAAATTGCAGTTAAACTTAAAACTGTTTTTAAATTATAATATTAATTTTACAGTATATGCTTTAACACTATATTTTATTTATAAATTGTAAATAGATGTTTTACGTTTTTTTAAGTTTAATAGTCAAAAATTTACCTAGAGTAAACCAGAAAAACTAAGATCATTCTGTTATCTCTTAACTGAAAGAAGTAAATTTAATCAAGGCTTTGTCA
>DAHXLC010000120.1 GCA_027371815.1 Candidatus Melainabacteria bacterium
AATATAAAAACATATTGGGCGCGAAATCAGCATAAATGGAATACTCATGAAATGCTTGAAGGTTTATCCAAAAATGTTTATTTGACTATAGACATTGATGGGTTGGATAGTTCAATTATGCCTTGCACTGGGACGCCTGAGCCTGGTGGAATGTTATGGTATCAACTGATGGATATTCTGAAATTATTATTTGCGCATAAAAATGTTATTGCGGCTGATATTGTTGAATTTGCTCCATTACCTAAATTCCATGCCCCTGATTTTTTAGTGGCTAAACTGCTTTATAAAATTATTGGGTATAAATTTGCCTCAATTCTTGATGTAAAACGTCGTTATTAATAATAACTAATTTGACAAGACTTTCAGTGAATAACGGGGTTTTGCTTATACGCTTATTGTATCTGTTAGATTTTAGATGAGTGAAAAATATGATAAATAATCTTAGTAAAGACAACTGTTATAATTATATGAATAAGGCTTTAAACCTGGCTAAGCTATCGGGCAAGGACATTCCGGTTGGAGCACTTATTATCTGCAATAATGAAATTATTGGCTGTGGCTATAATCAGCGCGAAAATCAGCATGATGCAACAGCTCATGCTGAGATCGTTGCTATAAGGCAGGCTTGTGAATATATGCAAAGTTGGCGTTTGACTAACAGTGTAATTTTTTCAACACTAGAACCATGTCCGATGTGTACTGAAGCAATTATTCAAGCCAGAATTGGTAAAATTTATTTTGGTGCCTATGATTATACACTTGAAGTATTAAATCTTACTAAAAATTTATTTAATTCACGTAGGGGCTATCCTATTCCTGAAATAATTGGTGGCATAATGGAAGAAGAATGCAGTCAGTTATTGCTTGAATATTTTAAAAATGAACTCAGGGTTTAGTTTAAAATTATTCATTATATTTTTTATAGCTATAATATTAGCTAATAATTATTATGCATATGCTTTAAATAATCAAGTTTATGTTTCTAAACAGATGAGTTTGCGTCATTTTGATCAGGCTATAGCTTCTTGTGCCTGGGATATAATTAAGCTTACCCTTAATTTATATGGTGTAACCAGGCAAGCGTCTGAACAAGCTTTATTTAATAAGCTTAAAACTGTAAGCCTAGCCTTAATTGAAGATGAAAATTATCAAGCTAGTATTTCTACTTTAAATTTGGCTTATTTATTAAATAAGCAGGATAAGGCAGTTGTTTTTTTGCTGGCCAGATCTTATATTAGAGTTAATCAACCTGGTTGTGCGGAAAATATCTTAAAGCAAATGGGTGATATTAATGATAAAAGAATTATTGAGTCGATGCTTTTATATTATAAAAGTGATTTCCCTCAGGCTTTAGCTGTTTTGGTAGATCTTGGTAATGATTTAAACAAAGAAAATGCTCAGATTTATTATGAATTAAAAAGTGAAATATGTTTAAAACTTGGCCTGTTAAGTGATGCGCAAGCAGCGCTGGTAATGGCTGCTAAAAATTGTCCTGATAATTATGCTAAAATTACCACACTGGTTAAGTCTCATTTTTTAGCTAAAATAACACCAAATGATATTGCAAATTTATTAATTATTGGTAAACTTTATCCTTGTGATACTATTTGGCATTCGTTATTGGCTAAATGTTACCGGGTATCTAATAACGATAAATGCGCACTAAGACAGTATAAAGTAGCTTTTAACTGCCGAAGGATGTACGTTAGTCTTTATAAAGATTATGCTTTATACTGTCTTAGTCAAAAAAAATATCAAGAAGCTTTAGTTGCTGTTAATAATCTTTTAGATTATTATCCATATTCTTATAAATTTAAAATTATTAAAGCTGATATATATTTAGGGTTAAAGCATGACAACCAAGCTGTTTTATGCTTAGGTGAGGCTATTAAAGCCAATCCTTGTTATGCTGAAACCTATCTTAAACTGGCTAATTTTTATAAAGCGCAGCATAATTTTAATAGGGCTATCAAATGTTTAACTAGGCTTAATGCTAATTGTCCAAATTATGCTCAAGGGTATTTTGATTTAGCTCAACTTTACGAATTAAATAACAATATGCAATTGTCTAATAAAAATTATCAATTATTTATTACTTTAAATAATGATTATATTAAACACCTGAATATTTTTGTTAAACATGAAATTGCCATAGCCTATGCTAGTTTAGGAATTACTTATTATATTTGTAAGCAGAAAAATAAACTAATTGAATCAGCCTATAATTTTAATCAATTTAAATATGTCCCCCAGGAGAACTTTTTGTTTTCGCAAATTCGACCACCTAAAATTAAGGTGTCATATGATCAAGTATTGCATAATGAAGAATTACAAAAAATCCTGATTGCCGATATGTTAGTGGAAAAAAGTTATTATAATCAGGCTGAAAGTGAATATAAAGCCGCTGAAAAAATTAGCCCCAATAATCAAAATTTAGCCAATTATCTTAATTATATTTATAGTTTAAAACAAGATTATTTAAATTCAATGATTCAGTCATATAAAACTACCAAACGAATGAGTGATAATGTAATTGATGCAATTGCCAAACAAGGCTTTGGTTTTTTTAAGACCAAAGTGTCAGGCATTCATTCTTAACAAAGATTAATAATTCTTTTTTAAATTTTCAAAAGAAAAATTTAGATTTGTTTATATCAGCAGGTGCTGTCAAGAGGTTTGAGCCTGGGTCTATTAATCTTACTTCCTGTCTAGCTATAAAGACAAATTATAGTTGTCATAAACATATTGCATTTAAGTTTAAGTATAAATTCCTCTTGAAACAATAATTTAAATTAATGAAATTCATTGTCAAATACTCTAAAATCAATTAAATACTAGCAGTTAATTGGTTTATTTAGTTTTACACAATTTACATTCTTACCCAGAAGTAACTAGTTATCAGAATGACAAGTATAAAAACAAAATCTCTAAATATTATTGGTTATCCAATTCATTCCCTTGAAAATAATTTAATGGGAATGTTTAAACACATTGGCCAGGTTTTAATAATTTATTATTATACTTTAAAGTTTATTTTTCAAGGAAAAATAGATTATAAGGAAACTTTCAAACAATCGTATATGATTGGCGTTAAATCTTTTTTTGTAGTTAGTATTACGGCTTTGTTTACAGGTTTTGCTATGTCATTGCAAATCTCGCGTGAACTGGTATTGTTTGGTGCTGATACTGCAATTGGTGGCGTAGTTTCGCTAGCGCTTATTCGTGAAATTGGACCAATAACTGCTGGGGTTATGGTAGCAGGACGAGTAGGTTCATCCATAGCTGCGGAACTTACAACAATGATGATAACTGAGCAAATTGATGCTTTAAAAGTTATGAAAATTAATCCTATCGAATACTTGGTCGTTCCACGTTATATGGCGGGTATTTTAATGATGCCAATTTTGTCTATTTATGCAATGGCAGTTGGTTTAATTGCCGGAATAATTGTTGCTCAAGTAGCTGCTAATGTTCAGCCAGCTACATTTTTAGATTCAGTACAACAGACAATTCTAGATCGTGATTTTGAAGTCCATTTTTTAAAGTCATTTATTAATGCTACAATTATTATTATTTTTTCCTGTAATATTGGTTTGCATACTCGCGGTGGAGCTGAAGATGTAGGAATCGCAACAACTAGGGCTGTTGTGTGGTCAATGACTGGAATTTTTATCGCTAATTATATAGTTACGGCTCTAACTTTTATCCCCAGGTGATGACTATGAATGAAGTTAATAAAAATAACCTAATGCTTGAGGTTAAAAATCTTAAAAAAAGTTTTGGTAACCGTGAAATTTTAAAAGGAATTAGTTTCTCGATTAAAGCTGGTGAAACTGTAGGGATAATTGGACCATCCGGGTGTGGTAAATCCACAATTCTAAAATTGCTCTGTAATTTAATTGAACCGGATGGAGGGGAAATTATCAAATATTCTAATGATATTAGTTTAGTGTTTCAAGGATCAGCATTATTAAATTCTCTTACAGTCAAAGAAAATTTATCTTTAGCTTTACGCAATAAACACTTGTCTAAAAGAGAAGAAGCAGAGATAATTGCTGAAAAATTAAAATTAGTTGGTTTAAGTAATTTTGCAAATAGCTATCCAGCTCAATTGTCTGGTGGTCAGCAAAAGCGAACAAGTTTTGCTCGAGCAATTGTGATTGATCCCAAAATTATTTTTTATGATGAACCCACTACTGGGCTTGACCCAATTCTTTCAACTATAATTGAAGATTATATCATAACTTTATCTGATCAGTTAAGAGCTGCAGCAATTGTTGTAACTCATCAGTTGTCTACTTGGACAAGAACTACTGATCGATTGATTTTGCTACATGCTGGTGAAATTAAATGGCAGGGTAAACCTCAAGAAGCTCTTGAAACTGCCGACCCTTATATGAGGCAATTTGCTTTAAGTTCACGCGATGGTCCAATACTGGTTGGTTGATTGATTGAAGAAGAAGTCGTAATATTTGTAATGAGGTAAATAGGTAGTAATTTATGAAAACCAATATAGAAATCAGAGTCGGTTTATTTGCTGTAATAGCAATCTTACTGCTTGTTTGGGGTTGGTTTTGGCTTAAAAGCTTTTCCCTGTTTCATGCTCCCCAACGTTTTATTGTTGAATTTCATGATGTTGAAGGCTTGCACAAAGCTGCTCCTGTCAATATTAATGGCGTAAGGGTTGGCGATGTTGAGCAAATTGAGTTAAAAGGACGTGGAAAGGTATTGGTATCTTTAAGAATCACTAATGAAGGAATTACCATACCTCAAGGATCGGCTATTACGATTCAAACGCTTGGTTTAGTTGGAGCAAAATATGTAGAAATTACTTTGCCGGAAAGTAAGGCGCAACCAGCTGCTGATATTGAACCTAATACTATTGTTCAAGGGCAGGATCCGGTGCGCGCTGAACTTATTTTCAATCAAATTGCTACTGAATTAGGTAGTTTTACCAATATTTTTGCCTCTCAAGATAATAAAAATCATTTAGTTGATACTTTAAAAAACTCTGGTGAAGCAATAAGAAACATTAATGAATTGACGAAAAAGTTTAATAATGATTTTAAACATTTTGACAATACAATTAATACAATAAATTCTACCGTGCAAAAGTATAATTCTTTAGCTGGCGATTTACATAATACCGCTAATAAGGCTGGTCTTTTTTTTGATAATGGTACCAGTACGCTTAAAAGCGTTCATAAACTTTCAGATAACCTCGAAATAACTTCTGCCAAAGTGAATAAATTACTAGATAATACTAGTTTTGCCGGTGATGTTAAAGAGTCATTGCATTTGGCTAATCAGACAATGCAAAAAATTGATTCAATTGTGTCTACACTTAACCGTACCTTAAGTGATCGAGATTTACGTAAGGATCTTATTAATATATTGGTCAAGTTAAATACTTCAACTAAACAGATTAATCAGTCTATGGTTTTGTTTAACAGTTTAGCTAAGGATTCTAGCGTACGTAGCGATGCTAAAAATTTGGTTGTGGAAGCTAATCGAGCTATTACAAATGCTAATAAACTTTTAAATAACGTTAATTTAAATGGCGATCTTAAAAAGACCATTCTTGATGTCCAAAAGGCTGCCAATGATATAGACTTAACCGCTAAACGCTTAAATTTAGTTTTGTCAAAACGTAGTCCAATTTTACATTTACTATTTGGTCGTAATAAATTACCCTCAACTAATTCTGATACTTTAACCCCGGCAAATACAGGTAATAATAATGAAAAATAATTATGAAGCAGTTATTGGGCTTGAAGTTCATGCTCAATTAAAAACTCAAACAAAAATTTTTTGTGCTTGTTCAATTGAATTTGGTAAACCACCAAATTCGCAGGTGTGTCCAGTTTGTTTAGGTTTACCAGGGGCTTTACCGGTGCTTAATCAAGAAGTTTTGGTTTTAGCTGTTAAAGCAGGTATTGCGCTTAACTGTTCAATTGCCCCGATAACAAAATTTGACCGGAAAAATTATTTTTATCCTGATTTACCCAAAGGTTATCAGATATCCCAATTTGATAAGCCAATTTGTCATGATGGTTATTTGATTATTGACCATAAAAAAATTAATATTAAACGAGCTCATTTAGAAGAAGATGCTGGTAAACTTGTTCATTCGGGTGCTGCTCGTTTGCATGGTTCGGCTTATTCTTTAGTTGATTTTAATCGTTCAGGCACGCCTCTTTTGGAAATTGTCAGCGATCCTGATCTTAATAGTGCTGATGAGGCTCGTAAATATTTGACTGAGCTGAGAAATATCTTGCGCTATATTGATGTCTGTGATGGTAACCTTGAAGAAGGTAGTTTCCGTTGTGATGCTAATGTATCAATTCGACCAGTGGGTTCAAATATGCTTGGTACTCGAGTTGAAATCAAAAACATGAATAGTTTTAAATCAGTAAAAAATGCCATTGAAACTGAAATTGAAAGACAAGGACAGGAATTAGATAAGGGTAATAAAATTGTTCAAGAGACCAGACTTTATGATGAGGCTACTGGCGATACTCATGTAATGCGTTCTAAAGAAGAAGCCAATGATTATCGTTATTTCCCCGAGCCGGATTTGGTGCCAATTAAAATTGCTGGATCATTTATCGAGGATATTAAAAACACATTGCCGATTTTACCTGAAACCTTGCGTCAAAAATATGTCAGTGAATATCAGCTAACCTATGATGATGCCTATGTTATTACTGAAGACAAGGAATTGACAGGCTTTTTTGAAACGGTTTTAAAAACAAATGTCAATCCGAAAACAGCCTGCAATTTACTTCTAGGGCCATGTTTAGGTTATCTTAAAGAAAATAAATTGGCAATAGTTCAAACCAAGCTTAATGATAATCATTTTAAAGACCTAGTGTCTAACCTTGAATCTGCTCAAATAAGCTTTACTGGAGCTAAGCAAGTATTGCTCAAGGCTATGGAAACAGGTAATAGCATCAGCCAAATTATTAATGATTTGGGCTTGGTTCAAATAAGCGATGAAGGTACTTTGAAAAAATTTATTGATGAATTAATCCTTAAATATCCTAGCCAACTTCAAGAATACAAAGCTGGCAAAACCAAATTAAGAGGTTTTTTCCAGGGCGAATTAATGAAGGCAACTAAAGGTAAAGCCAATCCGCAAATTTTAAATAAAATCCTCGATGAAACGTTAAATTAAATTTTCCCCTTTAAATTTAAAGCTATGATATTGTTTAATTATCAATACTTGTTTTTTGACTTGTTTTTTTGGTTGGCTTCGATGAATAAAATCCTCAAATATAACTACTTTATTGGATTGATCGTTATTTCGATCTTTGTGCCCAGTAAATGTTGGGGATATTATTTTGAGGGGTATTTTTGCCCGCAGGTTTTAGTTTCGCCATTAGAAGATGATAAAATTTATACCCCAGTAGGGAAAGGCATTGTTACTTCCAAAGCTGGTTTTCGGATTCATCCTGTCACCGGCAAAGGTGATTTTCATAGTGGAGTTGATTTGGCAGCCACCTTAAATGATAAAGTTTATTGCCTTATGGACGGATACGTTTCTAAAGTTGGGCCGCGTGGAGCTCTTGGAGTGGCCGTTGAAATTACGCACCCATATCCTAATGTTAAAACCATTTATGGTCATTTAAATGCTTATAGTGTGCGCCTGAATGAGCCAGTGCAAAGAGGTCGGGTTATTGGCTATGCTGGATCCACTGGACGCTCTACTGGTGTCCATGTCCATTTTACAGTTATTAAAATTGATACTAATGAACACATTGAACCGCTTCAGTTTTTATATGAAATTCCTCAATATATTTCAGCTTTAAAAAAAGCTAATAATCAAGCCTGGAGTAATTTTAATAATCAAAAAACACCTTATCAGTCCAAAACTGTCTATATGTCTAATACTAAAAATGATAGTACGAATAATTGATTGGATTAAGTATAATTTAAGTTGTTTTATTGTCTAACTAATATTCTCTACATTAAGCTCATGTATTTGGATTTTAAATGTTTGCGGGTTTAATATTAACTAAAGTTAATCTATTTCGGGCTAAAAATTTAGAACCTTTTTTAAAAAAATTCGTTTATATAAATGAGGCAAATTTAAATTACTAAAACTCGTTATCTTTAATGTTAATTGCAATTATTCTAAAAAATATGCCTCATTTGTTTCTTATATGAGGTATTGGTATGCGTAATTATGATTCAATCTTTAAAAATTTATTTAAATCTAAATTAGCTATAAAAGACCTGTTAATTCATTTTATTGATGAACCAATAATTAAGGAAATTGATTTGGCTGCCATACAATTACTGCCAACAGTATTAAATCATCAAAGTAAGCGCAGCCGCATAGTTGATTTGGTTTTTCAGGCCAAATTAACTATGCGGAAGGTTTTTGTGATTTTTATAATAGAATTTCAACTTAATGATAATAAATTTATGGCTTTACGTTCCAATACTTACACTTCTTTAACCTTAGAATATTTAATCGATATCAAAAATGTTTTAAAATATGATAAATTACCGCCAGTCATGCTAATTGTATTGTATAACGGTAAACGTAAATGGCAGTCCAAGAAACAATTATTAGATAGTTTTGTAAAATTACCCAAGCGATTTAACGTCGATAAATATTTACCTAAAATTGAATACTTATTATTAGATTTTAGCCAAATTACCTTGAATGAGTTAAAAGCAAAGAAAAATAGTTTTATTGCTAAAATGCTGGAAATCGAACAAACTTTTGACGTAATGCAAGCTATAAATTTATTTATTGAGGCTTGTCGATTAGTAGATGATGATGGGGTATTGTCAAGTCTAGAAGAATGGTTTAAACTAATTTTAGAAAGCAAGGGTATTAAAGAGCCGGTTTTTGAGGTTAATAAAGAAATGATTAAAACGGGTAAAAAATTAATTAATAATATTTTTGATGAGGCCAGGCAAAAGGGATTGGCTGAAGGTAAAGCCGAAGGTAAAGCCATAAATTTATTATCATTAAGTTGAAATTCTATTATAAAAATCACAAAAACCTTCCGCATAGTTAATTTGGC
>DAHXLC010000122.1 GCA_027371815.1 Candidatus Melainabacteria bacterium
GAATTATATCGGTTAATTCTTTATGATGAGTTATCATCGCATCAAAAGAAATTCCCTGCGGGGCTTGAGTCAAAGCAATTAACTGACCAGTATCTTCATTTGGCAAAAACCCTTTAGGTACAATCAAGAAAGCAAATACCGTAAACATTGACATTACGAAAAATGCTAATAACACGATTTTCTTATAATTAAGAGCAATTAGAAGGGTTTTTTGGTAAAAGCTGGTTACTTGCATAAAACCTAGTTCAAATAAATGTGCCAGGTTAGAACTTTTAGACGTACCTGGTTTTATAAATCGGCTACACAACATCGGGGTTAACGTTAACGATATAATACCAGAAATTAAAATAGCAATACTAATTGTTATGGCAAATTCATTGAACAATTTACCAATTATTCCTTGCATTAATAAAACAGGAATAAATACTGCAACTAATGATAGTGTCATAGAAATAATGGTAAAGCCAATTTCGGCCGACCCTTTTAAAGCCGCTTCATAAGGCTCCAGACCAAGTTCAACGTGCCTAACTATATTCTCTAAAACGACAATAGCATCATCCACCACAAAACCCACTGACAAGGACAAAGCCATTAGGGTCAAATTATTAATACTAAATTTAAATAAGTACATTGCCGCAAAAGTACCAATAACTGCTATTGGCAAAGTAACCGAAGGAATAAATGTAGCTGATAAATTACCTAAAAACAAATAAATCACCAAAACAACTAAAATAATCGTAATCATTAATGTTGTTTGAACATCAGCAACTGATTCTTTTATAGATTGAGCCCTATCATAGAGAATTTCCAGTTTGACTGATTTAGGAATTTGATTATTAAATGTCGGAATAAGTTTTTTTATATTCTCCACAACTTCGATAGTATTAGTTCCAGGCTGACGCCTTACGGCTAAGATGACCGCGTTGGTTTTATTAAACCAGCCAGAAACTTTATCCGTCTGCACGCTATCAATAACTTCACCTAAGTCAGATAACCTGATTGGCGATCCATTGCGGTAAGTAACGATAAGCGATTTAAACTGACTAGCGTCATAAAGTTGTCCGTTAGCCTGAACGCTATAAGACTGATATTTTCCATATAAGGCTCCGGTTGGCATATTAACATTGCCAGCATTTATGGCTGCGGCAACTTCATCAAACCCAACGCCAAATGATGCTAATTTACGCGGATCCATTTGAACATGAACGGCAAAGATTTGGGGGCCATTAACCTGAACTTGAGCAACGCCGTTAATACGCGAAATCCTTTGACCAATTAACACTTCAGCATATTCATCAACTTTATACATGGGCAAAGTATCGCTACTTACCGCCAGGTAAATAACTGGCTGATCCGCTGGATTAACCTTAAAAAATGTTGGGGGAATTAACATTTGTGGTGGCAATAACCTTAAGGCGGCCGTAATGGCAGCCTGCACATCTAAAGCTGCTCCATCCATATCACGCGACAAATCAAATTGTAAGGTAACTTGCGTTAAACCTAAAGCACTAGAAGATGTCATCGACTGCAAACCAGCAATTGTGGCAAACTGCCGTTCTAAGGGTGTAGCCACAGCACTTGCCATCGTATCAGCATTAGCTCCTGGTAAACTAGCATTAATCATAATTGTCGGGAAATCAACATTGGGCAAATCATTAACGGGTAATAACGTATAGGCAATGACCCCAAACAGAACAAAGGAAAACATTACCAAAGTAGTCATTATAGGTCGTTCAATAAAAATTTTCGAAAAATTCATATACTTCCTTTGCTAAACATCTTAGTGAAAAAATTCAATTTGTTAACTGAAAAATAGTGTTGGATTCGATCCAGATAAATATAAAAAACTGGCGTTATAAATAACGTCACTAATTGCGAAACAATAAGGCCACCAACCACAGCTAACCCCAATGGTTGACGACCTTCTGAGCCTGAACCAAAACCAATCGCAATAGGTAAACTACCCATTAAGGCACACATCGTTGTCATCATAATCGGGCGAAAGCGAACTATACAAGCTTCTTTAATTGTCTGCTCACAGGTAAGCTGATTTCGTCTTTGCGATTCTACCGCAAAGTCAATCATCATAATAGCATTTTTCTTAACTATACCAATTAACAAGATTAATCCTAAAAACCCATAAATATCTAAAGGCATTTTAAAAAGCATTAAAGTTAAAATAGCCCCTAAACCAGCTGACGGCAAGCCCGACAAAATTGTAATCGGATGAATATAACTTTCATAAAGAATACCTAAAACAATATATATAATTAATATTGCAATAATAAGTAAAACACCCAAATTACCAGCTGACTTTTGAAAAACCTGAGCCTGCCCTTGAAAAACACCACTAACATCATCGGTCAAGGTATTATTAGCGATGGTATCAATTTCATTAACCGCCTCACTTAAGGCTATTCCTGGTTTTAAATTAAAAGAAATCGTAACGGCTGGAAATTGCCCCAAATGGCTAATTTGCAATGGTCCAACACCAATATCAATTTTAGCAACGGTATCCAAAGGAACCAGTCCACCCGTTGGCGTCATTATATGAATCATATGAAGCGAATCAGGACTTTCATAAAATTGTGGCTCAACTTCCATAATCACCCAAAACTCATTAGCCGGAGTATAAATTGTTGACACCTGTCTTGATGAATAGGCACTATTTAAAGCTCCTTCAACCTGGGCGATACTTAAACCTAACTTATAACACTTATCGCGATCAATTTTAACCTGTACTTCCGGATTAGTGACTTGTAAGTCAGTAGTAACATCTGATAATACTGATACTTGCTTGAGCTTTTTTTCCATAATATTAGCAACTTTATACAGGTTTTTGGTATCACCTGAAGTTAAAGTATATTGATAAAGCCCTTTAGTTAATTTACCACCAATTCTTATTGATGGCGAAACCTGTAAAAACAATCTAATACCAGGAACTTTAGAAAATTTTGGACGCAAACGTTCAATAATTTTATCGGCCGATAATTTACGCTGCGCTAATGGCTTTAAAGTAATAAACACTCTACCACTGTTAGCTGCTTCATTGGGACCACCAGCCCCTACCGCCGAAATAAATCCTTCAACAGCTGGATCTTGCGAAATCAGTTTAGCAATTTCCTGCTGATGCTTAACCATCGAATCAAAAGAAATTCCTTGAGCCGCCTCAGTGGTTCCAAAAATTGAGCCGGTATCTTCGCTAGGCATAAAACCTTTAGGAATAATCATAAATAAACGAACCGTAGCAATAACCATTAACACAAACACCAATAGAATAATTCGTTTATGACTTAATGCCAGATCTAAAAAATAAGCATAAAGATTACGAAAAAAATGAAACGTATTATCCGATAGTCTAACAAACCAAGTATCTTTTCGTGATTCGCGGGAGCTTAAAAATCTACTGCTTAACATTGGCGTAAGTGTTAAAGCCACAAAACCAGAAATAATAATCGCAACAGTAATGGTAACGGCAAATTCATTAAATAGCCGGCCAACAATACCACCCATAAATAATACCGGAATAAATACACAAGCTAGGGATGTCGTCATTGATACAATCGTAAATTCCACTTCACGACTGCCTTTTAAAGCTGCTTCTAACGAATTCTCACCCAATTCTTTATGTCTTACAATATTTTCCAAAACGACAATGGCATCATCAACAACAAAGCCAACACATAAGGTTAAAGCCATTAATGATAAATTATTCAAACTAAACCCAAGACAATAAATGGTACCAAAAGTTCCTATTATTGAAACTGGCAAAGCTAAACTTGGTATAACCGTAGAAGATACGTCGGCCAAAAATAAAAATATGATCAGCACGACTAAAAAAACCGTAATTAACAAAGTCAACTTTACATCATCCACAGCTTTACGAATGGATACCGAACGGTCATATAAAAAATAAGCCTGTACAGAATTAGGCAACATATTGCGCAATTGAGGCATAACTTTTTTAATATTATCAATAATCTCAATAGTATTAGTTCCAGGCTGACGAAAAATAGCCAGAACAATACAGCGGTTGTTATTATACCAACTGGCAATTTTATCAGTTTGCACACTATCAATTACCCGGCCAACATCCTTAATTCTAACGGGATAGCCATTGCGATAAGCTATTATTAATGGTTCATAAGCTTTAGCGTTAAACAGCTGCCCATTAGCAACAATATTAAAACTTTTATAATCACCATAAAGGGTACCACAGGGATTATTTACATTAGAATTTTGAATAGTCTGCATCACCTGCATTAGACTCAAACCACAAGCCGATAATTTACGAGGGTCTAACTGAACCCGAACGGCATATATCTGTGAGCCAAATACCGATACCTGAGCCACACCAGTGACCATTGAAATTCGCTGAGCAATCCAAGTTTCAGCATATTCGTCAACTTGATACAAGGGCAAAGTTGGCGAATTCACTGAGATAAATAATATTGGCATATCAGCCGGATTCACTTTATGAAAAATCGGCGGAGTAGGCATACTGGTGGGGAGTAAGGCTCGAGCTGCTGATATAGCAGCCTGCACATCTTCAGCCGCACCATCGACACTACGGTTAACATCGAACTGTAAAGATATCTGCGTTGTACCAAGTGCGCTTTCAGAATTCATCGATTCTAATCCGGCAATGTTCGAGAACTGCCGTTCTAAAGGTGTGGCTACCGTTGCTGCCATGTTATCAGCACTTGCTCCAGGCAACTGAGCACTAACGAGAATAGTCGGAAAATCCACACTGGGCAATTGATTAACTGGCAAGTTGAAATAAGCAAACACGCCAAACATTATGACACCAAACATCAGCAATGTTGTCATTACAGGTCGTTCAATAAATAATTTAGAGAAATTCATAATTTAACTAAAAAATAATTATTTTTCAAATTCTTTAATAGTCACCTTAGAGCCTGGTCTAAGCATAACTTGACCATCCAGAACTATTTTATCACCTGGTTTAATACTGCTTTCAATTACTGAATATTCATGATAAGTTCGATCTACTCTAACCGTCACTGGATCAACTGTATTATCAGCCTTAATTAAAAACACTGTAGACCCTTTATGGTGATTATAAAAGTTTTAATATTGTTGCTAATGG
>DAHXLC010000125.1 GCA_027371815.1 Candidatus Melainabacteria bacterium
TGATTGTTGCTTTACTACCAGATTTATCTATATTAATGTATAATAAGTTGTTATTATGGGAGTTTTTAATATATGAAAGCTAGATTTTGGAAATATTTTTTAACTGTCTTCGCCTTAATATTGTTAAATCAGTTGCCAAAAGTTTTAGCTGATGCAGTAGCTCAAGATAATGCTGTATTGTATGGACGTATTGAACAGGTTGGTGATAATAACAATTATAAGTTACCGGTTCAAAGTTTGGAAAATGCCAAATTGGATAAACTATCAGCGCAAGCGATGGTAGATAAGCTTAAGGCTAATAATTTATCAGGTACGTTAGTTGATACGTATAGCCCAGATATGCTAGGTACCTGGGGCGGTTCAATTTCTTTTGATACTGTTTTTGTTTCAGATGCATTTCCTGATTTAACTCAAACGGTAATGCCAGAACCTGTATCAACTGGCTGTAAAGGAAATATAAATTTTCATTTTGCCCAAAATGAAAATTTAGTGGAACTTGATCCTGCCTTAGCAAAAATTATGGTAGCTTATAAAGATCTTAAAGGCGTTGTAAAGCTTACTCAACCAGTAATTGATAAATTAGGCAAACTTATCATAGTTTGTAAAATGGAAAATGAAAAAATTGCCAGTAACAATTATGGAAATATTGGACCCAAGGTTATTGAATATGAAATTACCAAAGATAATGAAAACAATACTTTTTTGCCGACAACTTTAGATTTAGGTACATTTAAAGACCAAAAGTCGAAAGATGCTGATTTAAATAAAATTTCTTCACAAGTAGTGGTAAATTATATTCGAAAGCTTAATGAAAATATATATGAACAGGACATTGTTAGTAAAATCAATAAAGAAAAAACCAAGTTGGCTGAATTAATTCAGTTAGGTGCGGGAAAACTTTCTGGCTATTTAGAAATTGTGGTAAGATTTACCCTGGCTCAAGATAAACATAGTATTAAATATAATATTATTAGGGCTTTTTATGATGAAAGTGGTAATTTGATTGGTCGAATGACCTATTCGGGAACAGTTGTATTAAATAATATTGTTGATACCACAA
Source organism: Candidatus Melainabacteria bacterium (assembly GCA_027371815.1). Taxonomy (GTDB): domain Bacteria; phylum Cyanobacteriota; class Vampirovibrionia; order Obscuribacterales; family JAKAZS01; genus JAKAZS01. The sequence goes on from DAHXLC010000125.1 coordinate 1,061, forward strand.
TATATAAAATGAGCATTCAATACATAAAGAATTAATTGGTTTTTTAAATAATTATGTAATCAAAATAATCAAGCTAATTATTTCTGAATCATGGCGCTGATTTCTGAAGTGAAATAATGAAAATTTAAAGTTTAAAACCATGTATAAATAATGATTATGGTATAATTGATAAAATTTCGTGAGCTTTATTAGCGACCTTAAAGCTGGGGTTCTCCCTTTTTAGTAGACACCACCGTAGTGTCTAAATTAATTACGCAACTTGAGAAAATTGTACTTCGTAATTAATAGGTGACAAATATTTTAATGCAGAATGCAATCTAAAGTCTATTATAAAACATTTCAATATATTCAAATATTTTCAATTTGGCTTCCCCCTTTGTTTTAAATTTATCTAAATGGATTAATTTGTTTTTTAAAGAGCTAAAAAAGCTTTCCGATGGTGCATTATTGTGAGCATTGCCTTTTGTCGCTCATACTTTGCTTACAGTGTTTTTTTATAAGGT
>DAHXLC010000134.1 GCA_027371815.1 Candidatus Melainabacteria bacterium
TAAAATTAAACATATAACGTGCCCTTTCAAAAATTGGGGTAAACCGCCATTCTTGAAAGGCCTTATGAGCTGAAATGACTGCTTTGTTTACATCTTCTTTGCCGCCGTAACCGCCCATCATACCGCCGTAACCGCCCATCATGCCGCCGTAACCGCCGCCCATCATACCCATCATTGGGTTATAGCCGCCCATCATGCCACCATAGCCACCCATATATGGATTATAACCACCGTACCCCGAATAACTGTTATAACCAACCGAGCCACTGCCATAAATGCTGGATAAAGGATTATACCCTCCAGCATAAGCTCCAGGGTAACCAAACATACTTGAACCATAAGCTACCGATCCTGGCACATAACTAGCTCGAACTAAAGGAGTGTCATTAGACTGATTTTGTTGAACATTATTATTATCTAGAGGTTGCGAATTTTGATATACAGCTGAAACTTCATTATTTAAAGCATTACACCGATTACTAGATTTAATTCCAGGACTGGCATTGCTTTCACTATTAGATTCGTAGCAGGCATTATTCGACATTTTTTACTACTCATAAAGATTCGCCCTATAAATTTAAGCGAAAATATACAATTCCACAATGGTAATATTCCCCCTCATGGAGTAAAATTAATAATTAAATTTAGCTTTTCAAATTGTTCTTAAACGATTAGTTTACTTTCAGGAGGTTTTATGGCTGTAATATCAGGTAAAAAAATTGAATCTTGTAAATTACTTATAAATAATGAGTGGGTAGTTTCACAATCACAAAATCATGGCGACATCTTTAATCCTTCAACTGGAGAAATAATTGCTAAAGTTCCTTATGGCGGCAAAGAAGATGTAAACAAAGCAGTCATTTCAGCTCATAAGGCCTTTCAAGAATGGCGGTTTACCCCAATTTTTGAAAGGGCACGTTATATGTTTAATTTTATCAAACTGCTTGAAGATAATAAGAGTGAAATTGCCCGACAAGTAACGATAGAACATGGTAAAACCTATAGTGAATCATTAGCCTCAGTTCAAAGAGGTATAGAAATGGTTGAATTTGCTTGTAGCATTCCTACACTAATTCAAGGTGAATTTATGGAAAATATTGCTCGCGGCGTGGACTGTGAAACTGTTCGCCAACCAATAGGTGTTTTTGCCGGGATTACACCTTTTAATTTTCCCGCCATGGTTCCGTTGTGGATGTACCCTGTTGCCATTACTTGTGGCAATACCTTTATTTTAAAACCATCCGAAAAAGTGCCGTTAACGAGCATTTTAATTGCCAACTTGCTTATGGAAAGTGGTTTACCGGCTGGGGTATTTAATTTGGTACATGGTGGTGTTGACTGCGTTAATGCAATTCTCGAACACCCGCAAATTAGAGGAATTTCTTTTGTCGGTTCCTCAAACATTGCTAAATACGTTTATGAAACCGGCACTAAAAACGGTAAACGAGTTCAGGCAGCTGGTGGAGCCAAGAATCATTTAATCATTATGCCTGATGCCAATCTAGATTTAACAACTCATGCCCTTAAAGCTTCAGCCTTTGGCTGTAGTGGACAGCGTTGTATGGCTGGTAGTCTGGCCGTAACTGTTGGTGAAATTCATGAGCCAATAATGGACAATTTAGTAAATATTGCGCAAAAAATGACGGTTGGTCGTACGGATAATTCAGATACGACTAATGAGCCAGATATGGGACCAGTTATCAGCCAAGAACATATGCTTAAAGTTAAAAATTATATTGCTACCGGTGTTTCTGAGGGTGCATCATTAAGATTAGATGGACGTAATGTTAATACAGATACTAAACATGGTTTCTACATTGGTCCTACCATATTTGATAAAGCTAAGCCGGATATGAAAATTACCAAAGAAGAAATTTTTGGACCAGTATTAACTGTTATTCCAGTTAAAACTTTAGACGAAGCGCTCGAACTAGGTAATGACTGTGATTATGGTAATGGAGCGGTAATCTTTACTTCAAGTGGCGCCTCGGCTCGGGAGTTCAAACATAAGTTTAACGCTGGCATGATTGGCGTTAATGTTGGCGTACCAGCTCCACTTGCCTGGTTTTCTTTTAGTGGTTGGAATTCTTCATTCTTTGGTGATTTGCATATTCAAGGCAAAGAAGCCATTTATTTTTATACTCAGCAAAAACTTACCATGACCAGATGGTTTGATGATAATAAAAATACGGCGTTTAAAGATCCCATTTGGAAACAGAACAAAAAAGAATAATTAATTTAAAAATTAAGCTTCAGGCGATTTTAGTTTTAAGACAGCTTAAAGAGCTGCTATTTTAACTGAACCGAGATTTCCGATTTATCGGTATCATCATACAGTGAAACGATAGGCATCGTTAGCATAGCTTGCCTAAAATCAAAAGCCGATTCAAAATATACTCTGCCTTGCGATACATCTTGAGGCCATAAAATACGTTCACGAAAAGAAGATAATTGTTCCTGTCTTCTCTTTTCATCCAAGCCAAATCGGGCTAAAAATGGTCCGCTATTTTCTTTTATATCGCGAACCGTAGGATATACACCAATGGATAAAGCGGCAGGAAAAGCCTCTTTAAGTCCGGTTTTAAATTCATAGGTTTTCGATGTATGGACTTCAAATAATTTAGCAATAGGAAAACACAAAATTGTTTTATTACTGTTTTTTAATGTGCATTTATCAGCTTCAAAAATAATTGGCCGATCCGTATTATTCTTTACTTGAACAACTAGACCTTTATAGTTTTGAATTAGCAGATCATTAGCTAAAATCTTAAATTCAATTAAATTTTTCGACAACTGAGTTAATGGTGTTAAGGGTTTATCTTCAATTTGTGTAGTTAAAATATCTTTAAGCGAGTTATTACTATGGGTTGAATTATCAGAACCGGGTAATTGCAACGGTTTATTGTAATAGCCTTTTAGTTTTAGGTGTTTATCTTTAGCCTGGCAATGATTTAAACCGGAAGATGTGATTAATAAACTTACAACCAGCAAGTAATTAAATTTATTTTTTTTTATAATCATTGTTTTTGAATATTGCCAATTTAGCTGGAGAAATATGTTAGTTTAAGAGAACGTTATTAAAATTATACAATTTTAGATAAATTAGTATAATCTAGGTATGATTGAATATGTTATGTTTTAAATTACGCAAAATTTAAATTTACATTTCCTAGCTTAAATTGCTTTGTTTAAGATTACTAAAGAATGATTACTAAAAAGTAACTAGCCATCATTTTAAATATTTTTTAAAATTTATATCTATCATGAAAAGTTTTAAATTCAGTTTTAAGTTATTAGCTTTATTTTTAATCTTAAATTTGAGTCCGGGTTTAAATAATATCCTTGCGAATGAATCAAATGTATCCACTCAAACAAATTATGCCAATAAAAGTCAAATTACCACTGATAAAACAAATGATTTAACTTTAGCTCAAGAAGACAATATTGATAAACTATTAAAAAGTGGAAAAATTCTTGATCTAAGTTCTACTTCACCAAGTGTTCATAAGTTAAACAGCACTTTTAACCTTGCTAATTTAAGACTTCAGTCAATTATTCAAATGTCCTCAATAAAACCCTTAAAAGCTGAAGCTTTATTTGATCGGCCAATAACGCTTAAAGAAGCCTTAAATTATGCTTTAGAAAATAGTTTGCCGATTAAAATATCCAAAGAAAGTTGGAATTATCAAAATTATCAATTATATGGCAATATTGCTAGTGGCTTACCCAGCTTACTTATGGCTTATAATGTTAATTACTATAATGTACTTAATAAAAGTGCTACCGCTAATGCGCAGATTTTTCAAACCAGGGTAAATTATCCTGTTTTTCAAGGTGGCGCAATACTTTATTCAGTTATCGGTCAGTATTATCGTGATTTAGGTTGGCATCAGGCTTATAATACTACAGTTAACGACTCATTATTAGATGTTTACTTAAAATATTCAGGATTAATGTTAAATCATGCCTTGTTACAGATTAGAGCTAGATCCGTTGAAGTGTCGGCAGCTCAATTGGCTCTTAATCAGTCCTTAAATAAGGCTGGTACCGGAACAAAATTTGCCGTTATGCAGTCAATGTCACAATTGGCAGCAGACAGACAAGCTTATCTGCAACAACAGGTAACAGTCAGACAAGCTTCTTTAGCCTTAGCCTATGCCTTAAATTTCCCGATGGCCGTAAATCTTGTACCAACTGAACAGACAATAAGAGAAGTGCCTATAGTTGATAATAATTTAAGTATTAATCAATTAATTAATTTGGCGATGACCCAAAGACCAGAACTTAAACAGTATCAGTTATTTAAACTGGCAGCTAAGCGTAATGTTCAAGTAACAGCTGCACCACTTTATCCATCGGCATCTTTCTTTACGCTATATTCTTACAGTGGCACTACAGTTACCCCAGGATCAAGCGGAACGGCTTTAGGTGGCGTTGCTACCAGTTCAATTGCTTCAGCCTTAAATTCATCGTTTGCTGGGCGAGCTACAAATAATGCTTTAGGTCAAAAAGCTAGCTTTAGTCCAACTTCTGCCTCATCAACGGCTAATACTGGGGCAAATACTGGAGCGGCTACTTTGCCAGCAGCTAGTGGCGGATTACCTATAGCCAATATTCAATCCGGTTCAGCCGTAACCAGTGGAGCCGTAGCTCCAGCAATAGCTATACCCGGAGCTTCAAGTGGGGTAACCGGTGCTCTCGGAAGTTCAACATCCAATACCAATGGGAGTTTTACCTCTGGGGCAGGTATTTTTCCGGGAATATTTGATACCTATCAGCAAGGCTTTAGCTTAACATCTTTTTTAAATGGTTTTGGTCTAGTTAATATTGCTAATATTATGTCAGCCAAAACGCTTTCCCGGCAGTCACAAATGCAAGCCAATCAAGAATTGCAATTAGTGTTACAACAGGTTCGTGGTGACTATTTAAGTATGTTAATCAGCAAAGAACAGATTGACAATGCCGCCTATGGTTCAATAGCTGGTAATGAAGCCTTAAGGCTGGCAAAAATTCGAATTCAAACTGGAGTAGGAACTAATTTGGAATTAATTCAGGCTCAACGTGATTATGTAAATGCCTTAATTACCCAGGTGCAGGCAATTATCGCCAATAATCAAGCTCAAGCTCAATTGGTTCATGATATTGGTATTATTAATATTGACAATTTAACTAAAGGCTATACTCAATAATTTTTCAGGTAATATTTGGCAAAGTTTTTATGTTTAGCGAAATAATTGATTATCCCATAAAATTAATAATTCTGATTGTTTTATTTTTATCCTGTAGCCCATTAATACTTGCTCAAACAGAAATACTAAATAGTAATTCTTTAACCAATGACCAAACTAAAGCTGACAAAAACCTTAAAATAGTATCAGATCAATTACTTGATTTTGAAAAAAAAGCTTTAAAAGCCAGTAATAAAACTTATATAATCGAACCGTTAAAATTTAATTCGCAGTTAACTATAAATACTCTAAAACCATTACATTTAGATACTGAATACGACGAATTAATCAGTTTGGAAAAAGCCTTAAATTATGCACTACATAATAATTTAAATATTAGAATTTCTAAAGAAAACTGGAATTTTCAGCACTATCAGCTTTTGGCCAATATCGCAAGTGCCGTACCCAATAACTATCTATCGTTTAATTTAACGCAGTCAAATTTATTAAATATTGGTTCTACCGCATTTTCGAAAGTTTTTCAGTCACGCCAGGCATTTCCAGTATTTCAAGGTGGTGCTATTGTTTATGGAATTCTTGGTCAGTTGTATCGTAAAAATGGCTGGCAAGAAATGTATTATGCAAGCGTTAATGACGCACTTCTCGACATTTATATAAAATACACTAATTTAGTTTTAAATCATGCCTTATTACAAATTCGAGCTCAGGCAGTTGCGGTATCAATAACTCAATTAAATTTAAACAAGTCCTTGCTTAAAGAAGGGACTGGAACAAAGTTTGCCGTAATGCAAGCCCAGACACAGCTATCTAGTGATAGGCAAACTTATCTTCAACAACAGCTTTTGGTTCGCCAGGCTTCTTTAGCTTTAGCGTTTACACTTAATTATCCGCTATCAGTTAATTTGGTACCAGTTGAAAATATAATTCGTGATGCTAATTTATTTTCCAGTAATATTGAAATTAACAAATTAAATATGCTTGCTCATTCATACCGCCATGAATTAAAAGAATTTGAACAATTCCGCTTATCGGCTAATCGCAATATTCAGTCAGCCGTAGCACCATTATATCCAAGCCTTTCCTTTTTTACCCTATATTCTTTTGTCAGTACTACTTCTTCAGTAGCTGCCAATAGTGGCACATCTGGAGCCGGAGTATTTGGTGGGTTGTATAAGGAGTTTCAGATGGGTTTAAGCTTAACTTGGACACCACCAGGATTTGGCTTACAAAATGCCGCCAATGTCTTAGGTGCCAAAGCCTTAGCTAGACAGGCCTTATTACAGGCCAATCAGGAATTACAATTAGTTCGACAGCAAATTCGTACTGATTATGTTAATTTACAACAGACCCGCAATCAAATTGATACTTCTGAGTATAATTTAGAAACTGCTAAGGAAGAATTACGACTAGCTCAGTTACGCTTTAAAATAGGAGCCGGATCAAATGTCGAACTTATCCAGGCACGTAACGACTTTAATAATGCGCAAATAGCCAAATTACAAACAATTATTACAGCTAATCAAGCCCAGGTTCAACTATTGCATGATGTTGGGATAATTTCAATACCAAGTCTATTACATGGGTTTAAATACAATTAAAATTGCTTTTAGGAATTTGGTGGGGCCACGAAATTTAGACAACCGGTTAAGAGAAATTTTTCAACAACCGATTATAATCTCAATCACGGAAGATTTAGAAAATGTCAAAAGGAAATTCAAGAAAACCTTCATCAGAATTCAAAGCTAAGGTAGCATTAGAAGCCATTAAAAGTGATAAAATTTTATCTGAATTAGCCAGTAACCGTGAAGTTACACACAAGTGTTATTCAACGTTGAAAAAAAGAGCTATTAAAAAGTGTCAGTTTAGTTTTTGAAACTTTCGGTTCAAAAGAAACATAATAATCAAGCCGAAATCAAAGAGTTATATGGTTTAATCGGCAAATTAACGGTGGAATCTTAACGGTTTAAAATAATTTAAAACAAATGGTGTCTTTTAAAAAAGAGAATATTTTAACTACGTAATTTAAAACCTGCAATTCGTAAAGGCATTGACATGCTTCATGTATCCAAATTAATTCTTACTGAATTATACATTACAATAACATGATTTAATTGCAAACAACCTCGTAAGCAGCCATGTCTATAACTTTCTACCAAGGGTTATGGAATCGCGGTCATTTTATTAATTAATTTGACGTAAAAATATTAAAGTGATTTAATATTTTTAGATACTTACTATTAGCATATAATTTTTTTCAAAGGTTGATGCATTAATGGGTGATAATAAAGCTTTTTTGCCTATAGACAGCAAGGTTGAAAAACCAAACAACCCCTCTTATGACAAGGGAATTCGTCGACTCCTTCAAGACGTTTATACAAATCAATCAATTATAGCTCAAGGTATAGAACCAGTTAAGCCAAAGGTAGTCAGTGGTGAAAATACTGGTAAAGCTATAGAACATTATAATCCAACCAAACTCAATGAAGAAATAACGATCGACTTTAATAATTCTAAGTTATATCCTGGTTGTTTACCTAATGATAAAGATATACATAAAGTAAATTTAAGTATGTCAGACAAGGGACAAACCAAAGATGTTGACCAATGGTTTGCAAACCACAAAATACCTTTTAATCAAAATAACTGTCATTACTATGTAGATAAATTCTTAAACTTAAACTATAAACCAGGATTTGTAACGCAAGGTTTAAATACCCTATCGCAAGCTTTCAAGCATGAAAACATAGGCAGTCCTTTTCCTACTGATAATACATTGCAAAAATATGATTATCACATTTATCAGCATGCATTTTTACTTAAAGACATTAAGTTACAGCCTGGCGACATTGTTTGTGTCATAGACCCAAGTAAACCAGATGGCCAAAAAGAAGTACATTCAGCCATAGTAATTGGTCATGATAGCCACAATAATGCAATTTTACGCCAGAAACTTAATGAAAGTGAACCTGTGGTCAATATGACAGCTCAACACTTTGATGAATTAGAATTAGGTAATAATGAATACGGTATTAATAAACAAGTTAAAATTTATCGAAAGCAACATGATGGATTAGAATTAAGCAATAAAAAACAAGTTAAAATTTATCAAAAGTAATGTTAAGTAAATATGTATAAAATTATTAAAAACATTAGCTTAATTATAGTTTTATTTAATTTAACAATACCAGTTAATGTTTTAGCTGGCTTGAGCCTTAATGAATATCAGTCTAAATTTTCAAATTATATTGATGATAGAGAATATGACCAAGCCTTAAAGTTAATAAATGAGGCTATGGCAATTTATCCGCAAAATGCTGAAAACTATAACTTACGTGGCATGGCTCATACAAAGTTAAAAGAATATGAATCAAGTATAACTGACTTGACTTCGGCAATTGAATTATTAACTAGTCAAAATAAAGCCGATCCTAATATTTCTTCTTATTATATTAATAGAAGTCAGGTTTACATAGACTTAAATGAAGTTGGTGCAGCTGTTGATGATTTAAAAACAGCTATGAAAATTTACCCTAATCATGGCCAACTTTATTACACGCTGGCTATAATATATGAAGAAAAATTAGATGATTATGAAGCTGCGCTTAAAAATATTAATACAGCCATTAAGCTAGATCCATGGCAAGTATCATATTATAGTTTACGTGGATGTATTTATGATGATTTAGGCAAATTTGATTGTGCTGTAGCTGAATTTAAAGAAGAAATAACCCGCGTTCCCAAATTTTATGCCGGTTACTATCAATTAGGTTGTTTATATTTAAAACATGGCCAAAATAATAAAGCCCAAGAATATTTTAATAAGGCCATAGATACCGATCCTAAAAATTATGAATTATATGAAAATATAGGGGCTCAGTATAACTTGTATGAAGATAATATTAAGGCACTAGAATATTTTAATAAATCTTTAGCAATAAAGCCAAATGATGATGCTTATTGTGGTAAAGCTATAATTTTTGACAATAGATTAATAAATTACCAAGCCGCTCTCGATAATATTAATTTAGCTATTAAGCTTAACCCAAATGCAGCTATGTATTATCAGATACAAGGTTATATATATAATAATTTAGGCCAGACGCAAAAAGCTATAGAAGCCTTTGGTCAAGAAATAAAATTAAGCCCTAATTATTGCAAAGGTTATGTTGAATTAGGTCATATATATTTAAAGGCTAAAAAAAATGAATTAGCTAAATATTATTACGATAAGGCCATAGACGTAGAGCAAGGCCCTAAAACATACGAATTATACTACCAGATAGGGCTTAGTTATTGTTTTAATGATGACCCTGGAGCTGGAATAAAATATATGGATAAAGCCATAGCATTAAAACCAACGCCTCAAATTTATCATGCTCGTGGTGTGGCAAAAAGAGCCGTACGTAGCCATACCGATAAAAATTTTACAGATGCTATGGTAGATTTTAATCAAGCTCTTAAGCTAGACCCAGATTATACGCCCGCCTTTGAAGCAATAATACTCACTAAGTTTTATAATAAAGATTATAAAGGAGTAGTAAGCGATATAAAGCAATATTTTAAAAATCACAAAGAATGTGAAAATACTAATTATGATTTACTAGAATCATATGGTAGAAGCTTACTTGAAATATATAAAACAACTGATGAATTAGAAGAAGGTATAAAGTGTTTTAAAAAAGTTGCTGAACTAAAGCCTGATTATTGTAATAATAATTATCGTTTAGCTGAAGCCTATTATTACAATAATAATTCTAGTCGAGCTTATGATTTATTTAAATTAGATTTACAAAATAATCTTTCCTGTATAAATAAAGATGATGTGTCTATAGGTTTTGACTATGCTGCTCTGGGAAATATAATAACAATATTAGGAATTCAAGAAAACGCACTAGATTATTTAAATAAAGCTGTAAATCTTATTCCGCATAAAGAACTGCCCTATTTATATCGGGCGAAGTATTATATTACCCAGTTAAAATTTAAAGAAGCAATTGACGATCTTAACACTGCAATTAAAATAGATCCTGACGATAACATTAACTTCAGACTGCAAGTTATAATTTATTTTTTAGCTGGGCAGTATGGTAAATCATTACAAATTTGTCACAAAATTATAAATAGTTCAGAGAAATGGTATAGAGCACAAGCAATTATTTATGGCTATTTAAACTATAAATATTTAAAGCAGTCTTATAAGGCTAATCAATTTATAAAAAAATATTTAAATGATCCTCTTGTTAATGATGAGGACAAAACCTTATTTAAATATTTATGTGGTGCTCTATCACGAAATGCGTTGTTAGTTAAGATTAAAGCAAGCTCTAGTTTAGATTTTGGTAACACCTGTGTATTCAATTTATACTTAAAAGACGGTCAAAAAGATGACGAAGCTCTCAAAGCGTTTTTAATCCATGAATACCCTGAAAATCTTAATTATCTGTGTACTTTAGCCTTAGCTAAACGCCACCATTTACCAGTACCTTGTCGTTATGAATCGCTAAAACCAAAATCTGATTAATGTATTTAGTCCATGTTGAAAAATTAAACCAGATTTACCAATAAAACAGTATTATAATTGTATCTATCCGGAGTCACAGACTTCAACGGAAGTCCACGCTTGACTAGCGATAATAAATTCACGGAAGTACAACACTGACAAGACTTAAGGCCAAGTCTTGTCTTAAAAAAATAGTGACTTAATTCAATCAGTTAAGCAATTTTTTTAATTTTTTCGGAAGCTTAATCTGTAAAGCTTCAAGAATACTAATTTGAGTAGCTCTTAAAGAATTTGGTAATTTGTAAATTTTTTCCTTACCTATTTGTACTTCTATAAGTTGAATATTATTCAAAGCTTCAATTGCTGCTTTTACTGATATTAATAAATAGTGTAATACATGTTCATTAGCCTTAAAAGCTATGATAATTTTCGTATTTTAAGCACAATACCGTATAAATACTAATTGAAAAAAGTATTTACCTAATTATATTTAAGTTATGGAAAAAGCTTTAAATAAAATAACTAGCATTAATAAGTCAACTTTGAAAACACCTCATAATCTTTTCAAAGACAGTTTAAATTGGTCTAGCCAAAATATTGCTAAACCCTTTATTAATACTGGTTTAATTGAACCAGTTGATAGTATTATTGACTTAGTTAATCAAATTTCTCCACAGCTTAAACCAAGGGTAAATGACATTCCCGAATTTAAGATTAAACCCGGATCAAACTTAAGTCCAGCCTGGTTGGCTCAAACCGTAGCCAGCGGCTTAGGTTATGCGTTACCGTTTGGACTATCAACAACCTTGGCTGAATCTGGACTAGCTAATCTGGCAACTAATCTTAAATCCGATTCAAGTCTTGCTTATATTGTTACTAGACCTGTTTCAGCACAAATATTAGGAGCGGTAACTTACGGGGCAATAATGACACCCCAAAATGGACAAAGTCGTTTAGGCAATAGTATTAGTAGTGCAGTTGGATTTGGTGTCTTTGGTTTAGGCAATAATATTAATGGCGCTATTTTTCCCAAAGTAGTGGCTCGATCTGTAATAGGAGCCTTAGGTGGCATTGCGATGGATACGACTTCAAGTTTAATCAGTCAGGGAAAAGCCCCTAACCATCAGGAATTATTCCAAGCAAGTATCAGTGGAGCTACTTTAAATTTAGCATTTCCAGTTATTAGCGATTTGGCTAATAGCTCAGTTAATCTAACTAAAGGCTTCCTAACTGATAAAACTACTGATAATACCTCCAGCAACTTAGGTTTAATGCAAAATAAATTATTTAATGAACTTAAATATAATGAAACTGATAGTGAAAAAATAACTAAAGCCAAAGTTGAATTTCAAATAGGTAGTTCATTAATTAAAGCTATTAATGATAGTGGTTTTAAGGCTGCCTTTGTCGGTGGGTCAGTGCGAGATTTATTATTAGGAAATATGCCCAAAGATTTTGATATTGCAACATCAGCTAATCCTAGTGAATTAGAAAAAATTATGGCTAAACAAGGAATTAAAGTTTTACCCGTTGGCAAAAGTTTTGGAGTTACGATTGTTAATGTAAATGGACATCAATTAGAATTAGCAACGCTGCGTCAAGATGGAAATTATTCGGATGGTCGCAGACCGGATAGTATAAAGCTTATTCGTGATTTTAAACAAGACGCAGCAAGACGTGATTTTACCATTAATTCAATGTATGTTGATCCAAATTCTGGCAGACTTTATGATTTCTTTAATGGCACTAACGATCTCAAAAACAAATTAATCAAAGCTGTCGGAAACCCTGAAGATAGAATTAACGAAGACAAATTAAGAATGCTTCGCGCCATAAGATTTGCTTCAAAACTTAATGATTTTAATTTAGCTGACGATTTAACCCAAGCCATAACTAAACATGCCAGTGAAATTAAAAGTGTTTCAGCTGAACGTATTCAAAGTGAGTTAAAACAAATACTGTTAAGTGCTAATCCAGTTAAAGGCTTAGATTTAATGACTAATTTAGGCTTAATGCAACATATAATTCCAGAATTAGAGGCTTTACGTGGAGCTAAAGGCATTCAGGATCCTATTTATCATCCTGAATCCAGCGCCTGGGAGCATACTAAAATGGTGGTAAATGAATTAGCGAAATTGCCTAAGCGAAATTTTGCTTTAATGATGGCTGGGGTTTTGCATGATATTGCCAAACCTGATACCCAAGTTATTCATGATAATGGCAGAATAACTAATTATGGGCATGCCGAACTTGGTGCTAAAATTTCAATTGATATTGCCCGTAGATTAAAATTAACAAATGATGATACAAGGAAATTAAGTGATTTAGTAGCTTATCACATGAAAATGCATGAAGTAACTAATATGAGACCAAGCAATTTAACCAAATTATTATTACGCTCGGATATTCAAGATTTGATTGCTTTAGAACATGCTGACACCCTTGGCAGAGCTGGTGGACCATATTCATCTAATTATGATTTTTTAAATCAATCATTAAATAAATTAAAATCAAATATTACTCAATCTCCTGAATCTGATACAACGCTGGAAATAAAACCCATTATTAACGGTAAAACCTTAATTGATAGCGGTTTAAAGCCAAGACCAAAATTCAAACAAATACTTGAAGACAGTTATAACGCTCAATTAGATGGCCTATTTAGTGATGTCAATGCAGCAAAAATCTGGCTTGCCCATTATTTGTCGCATTCTTTGCGTGAAATAGCGGATATGTAGAAGATCGGGCATTATACCTTCCCGACTACTTAAAACAACTCTATTGCAAGAGCCACTTACCATAAATATTGGGCGGTAGAGGATTCGAACCTCTAACCCCTTCGGTGTAAACGAAGTGCTCCACCATTGAGCTAACCGCCCGTTTAAAAGTAAAATTTAAACCTAGAACTTAAGCAATAATAACATAACATAATTTAACTTGAACTTTCTTTGACTTTAAGTTATTTAGATCTTAACTTTATTTAAAATTAGAATTTAAGCATATTTAAAGTATTTTTACAAATGATCATCTTAAAATCAAAGAATTGCTTAGAACTATTATCATTTTTAAGGTTTTTAGGGTAAAATAATTAAATATCTTATCAAGCAGGCAATAAATTGGTAATGGCAACCGTAAAAGACTTTACGAATTCCTTAATTTTACGATGTAATGAGTTCAAGGCAATTTTAAACCTTGATAATTTTGGCATTGTGGCTTCATCGTTATGTCTTGTGCATTGTTTGGTTTTACCTTTTGTTTTATTGTTTCTACCATTTCTCGGTCTACAATTTTTAGCCAGTAATCTAGCTCATAAGTATTTGGCATTTTTTGTGTTTTTGTTTGCCCTGACAGCAATTGTACCGGGCTATTTGCAGCATAAAAACCAATATATTTTGTATGCGATGATTTTTGGTTTAAGTTTAGTTTTATTTGCCAGTTTTGCTACCAATAATATAATGAATGATAGTTATGAAGTGCCCTTAATAACTATCGGAAATTTAGTTTTAGTAGCAACACATTTAAAAAATCGTAAACTTTGTGCTCAATTACATAATTTAAACTGCCATAATCATGACCATTATTAATTAGTATAGTATGGATTTATTGAGTGAGGAGTACCGTTTTGACCTTCCCCCTAAAAGTGGACACCACCAAACTACACGGAATTAAAATATTATAAAATATTAATCCGGGAGGGCGTTATGACTAAAAACAAAAGGTAAAACCAAACAATGCACAAGACATAACGATGAAGCCACAATGCCAAAATTATCAAGGTTTAAAATTGCCTTGAACTCATTACATCGTAAAATTAAGGA
>DAHXLC010000136.1 GCA_027371815.1 Candidatus Melainabacteria bacterium
AAATTAATAATAAGTCAATATAAAATTGACCTGGTAAATTAGGTCTTTGAATTTTAACGGCAATTGGGCTGTTACTGTCTTTAAGATAAGCTTTATGTACCTGAGCAATACTAGCGCTAGCAAATGGTTTTGGATCAAAGGATTTAAAGATTTCATTAATCTCAACATTAAAATCATGGCGAAAGGCCTCTTGGCAATCAGCAAAAGGCTGACTAGGTAGACTGTCTTGTAAAGTCTTTAATTCGTTAATAATTTCACGGCATAAGAAGTCACTACGAACCGATAAAAACTGACCAAATTTAATAAAACTTGGACCAAGTTTTATTAGCGAATTAGTTAATAATTTGCCAAGGTTAGTGTTATAGGTATTAAAATCTTCTTTCTTTAATGAATTTTGCGTAAAATGAAAGTTAATTAAAGTAAAAATTAACTTTAGAAAGACAAATAAACGAATACAAAAAAACTTATTAAAAAATAAGCCTAAATGAAAAGTTAAATTACTTGAATCATAACTTCCCGAAAAAGACCATTTTGAATTAATAAATTTGTTAAGTTGCAATTAGATAAATATAAATTACTATACCGAAATTTTACTGGCTTTAAGATCTGATAATTCGGCTCTTAATGTTGCAATTTCAGCTCGCAACTCATTAATTTCAGAACTGTCACCTAATGCACCTAATGAAAAATCAGCCACTTGACGTCGTATCGAATCTTTGACCTGACTTTCTAATATTTCGGATCGATGCCAAATCTGCTGACTTATGTCCGTTGCAACTTGTTTGAATTTTTCCTTAGTTTCATTAAGGCAGTCATTAGACTGACTTCTACACTCATCAGCTTTAATGGTAAATAAATCCAAATAGTCCTCAATTCTTTCACGACCAACTTCTATAGTTGCTTTTGATAAAAATACAACTTTTAATAACGTCTTAAACACGTATATTCCCTCCAAAACCTAAATTAACAAAATCATTGCCTTAAAAAATTTTGTATATATCTATCCTAACCGATAATTTTGTCAATTGGCATTAAAATTTAATGAAAGCTTATAAATTTAGTTAAAATTAGATACATAATAATTTAAATCAAATAAAAGTGCTGTTTGATGATTAATATTTTATTAAGATGGCTTTTTCATGTATATATGCATAATAGGAGATTTTAGTTTTGATTATTACTAAACCAACTAGCGTAAGCTTAATTTTTGTTCCCATTCATTTTGGCGGTGGTCACTCAGGAGCTAGTCTTGGTCCAGCTGCTTTAAAAGCTACTAATTTAAACAAATTACTCAATTTTCAAGGTATTAATGTTAGTCAAGAAATTGATATTAATGTTCCAAATGTATCGGACATTGAAATTCAAGATCCTAAATTAAGGTATTTGGATCAAATTGTTGATGTGTGTAATGCCGTAGCGATAGCGACGCAAGATGCTTTAGAACATAATTGTTTTCCCGTTATTATTGGTGGTGATCATAGCTATGCCATTGGCAGTATAGCCGGAGCTAGTAATTTTTTTCGTAAACGCAAGCAAGAATTAGGATTAATCTGGTTTGATGCCCATGGCGATATGAATACTCAAGAAACTAGTTTAAGTGGTAATATTCATGGAATGCCATTAGCCAAAAGTCTTGGCTATGGAAATCTCAAATTAACTAATATACTTGGATATAGCCCCAAAATTAAATCAGAAAATACGGTTTTAATTGGCTTAAGAGATGTTGACGATTTAGAGAAAAAAGTCATTAAAAGTAGTGAAATTGCTTCATATACAATGTCTGATATCGATCATATTGGTATAAATGATATTTTAGCTAAATCAGTTAAACAACTCAATCAGAATGTTGAAGGAATTCATATATCTTTCGATTTGGATGTTATTGATCCCCAGTATGCGCCCGGAGTAAGTACTCCAGTTGAAGGTGGAATTAATTTACGTGAATCCTTGCAAATTATGTCATATTTAGCTCAATATGGAAAAATCTGTTCACTTGACATAGCTGAACTTAATCCGCTAAATGACATTAAGAATAAAACTGGAGAATTAGCTTGTAATCTTATCTTAACCTGTCTGGGTAAAAATATGCTTTAATAAATAGTATAATTATAAATATAGCACTTAGAAATAATTAATTTATTATTGAGGTACAAATTATGTCTGTTCAATTAGAAAAAAAACATGAAAAAATGATGGAAAAAATCCATAACGGTGACAAACTTGAATCACCAGCAGAAATTACTGATGAATATAAAGATAATTTATTAACTTTATTAATTGCTCAAGCTGATTCGGAATTAGCAGGAGCCTATGGCTATATTCCTTGGATTGAAGGAGCACCTAATGTTGCCGAAAAATTAGTTATGGCCAATATTGTTAAAGATGAATGTCGTCATGCTAAAGCCATTTATGATTTAATTGATCGTTTTGGTATTAATATCGATAAATTAATTCATGAAGATAAAATGAAAAATCGTATGAAAGTTTTTTATGAACCAATTAAAACCTGGGCTGATTTAGTTATGTTCAACTTCTTAATGGATCGAGCTGCTGGGCATCAATTACAGGATGCAGCTGAATGTAGTTGGGGACCCTGGTCAAGAGCTATGCAACAAATTGAAAAAGAAGAATGGATGCATGTAAAGCATGGTGAAACCTGGGTTAGAAAATTAGCTAATGATCCTAATCAAAAGTCTAAAGTACAAGAAGCATTAGATTTCTGGTTTCCTAAAGTTAACAAGGTATTTGGCAAACCTGGAACTGATTCTAATAATGTATTCCGTAAATTTAAATTAAAACAACGTGATAATCATGAAGTAAGACAAGTCTGGTATAAAGAAATCAAGGAATTACTTGAATCCTATGGTTTAACAGTTCCAGATATTAATGTGATTGAATCTAAAAACTAAAATAAAGTTGATGGATAAAAATCAGATGCTTGGCGTGACTAAAGAAATTGAAGTCATGGTTAGGGAGGATATGACTGCCTCATTAGGTGGTCATAAGATTCATCCGTTATTATCTTCTTGTTCTTTAATTCAGGAAATGGAATGGGTGGCTCGGTTAGCTATCATAGATTTTCTAGCTCAAGATGAAGATGCTATTGGAGCAAGAATTAAACTCAAACATCTAAATGCTACGCCAGTTGGCATGAAAATTAAAGTATTAGCTAAAATTATTTATGTACATAAAAACAGAGTTAACTGTTATGTTGAAGCATTCAACAATCATCATAAAATTGGTTCTGGATCAATTGAACAGGTAATTGTCAAAAAAAAATGGCTTGAACAAAAAATTAACAAATTATATAACTTAATTAATGGAGAAGAATTAAATGATCAAAATGATGGCAATTTACAAAAAACCAGCTAATATCGAAGAATTTGATAAATATTACTTTAATACTCATTTACCTCTAGCAAATAAAATGCCTGGGTTGAAAAAAGTTGAAATTGATAAAATTTATGGCACCCCATATGGCGATACCAGTTATTATATGATAGCTAATATGTATTTTGATTCCAAAGAAGATCTAACCAATGCTTTGTCCTCACCAGAAGGAAAAGCCTGTGGCAAGGATTTACGTAATTTTACAACTGATAATGTTGAATTGGTTTTTAGTCAGGTCGAAACAAATAATTAGTTAATTATGCCACCAGGATTTTTTTAATATCAAGTAAAATCTTGAATGTATAACCCCCATGCTATTGCATCTGGAGAACTAAAAAAATGACTAATGAATGTTTTAGTAACGAATCTATATTAACTTTTAAACGTTTAATTTATGAAAAGCATGATTATTTAGCTAAAATTACGATCAATCGACCTGACTCATTAAATTGTTTTGATTATCTTACCTTGAAAGAATTAGCCAAGGCTTATGAAGATGTTACTTATGATGATAACATTGCCGTTTTAGTAATTACCGGAGCTGGTGACCGAGCCTTTTGTACTGGAGCTGATCTTAAAGAGCAGGCTGAATTTACTTTTAACCGACCCGATAACTATTACAAATGGATGTATGCTTTTATTGAAATGCATGATCGCTTAAGAAATATTGGTAAACCAACAATTGCTCGATTAAATGGTATGGTGGTTGGCGGTGGCAATGAATTAAATATGGCCTGTGATCTAGCTATAGCAGCTGATCATGTAACCATCCGTCAAGTTGGTGCTGCTCGTGGCTCCGTAGCTAGTGGCGGTGCTACCCAATGGCTCCCATTAATAGTTGGCGATCGACGGGCTCGGGAAATTTTATTTACCTGTGAACCAATTTGCGCGCAAAAAGCGCTTGATTGGGGGCTTGTTAATCAGGTAGTGCCTATGGAAGAACTTGATGAAGCCGTAAATATTTTAGCCCAAAAATTATATCAAAAACTGCCTGGGTGTTTAAGATATACTAAACAACAGCTTAATTTTTGGCGGGACTTTTCCTGGGGGATGACAATTGGACATGCTCGAGATTGGCTAACTGTGCATAGCAATGCTTATGAAACTAAATATGGTCTTAAAACTTTTATGGATAAGTCGCAAATTGATTATGCTAAAGTTAGACAACATCATGTAAGCGAAGAAACAACTTGGCAAAACTCTCTAGATAATCTTAAATGCCCAAAGTGCCAAAGCATGATTCCAGATTGTTTTAAATTCTGTGGAAATTGTGGTATTACATTAAAATAACTTTTATGAGGATTATTAAATGACGCAAAACTATGAATATATTAAAAGCTCAATTATTGATAATGCAATTGGGTTGGTTGAGCTGAACCGCCCCAAACTATTAAATGCTTTAAATATTGGTTTAATGAAAGAATTGGCTTCTGCCTTAAACGATTTTGACAATAATGAAAATATTAAAGTAATTATCTTAACTGGCAATGCTAAAGCTTTTGCGGCTGGCGCAGATATTAGTGAAATGGCTAATGAAGATACGGTATCAATTATGCTTAAAGATAATTTCAGGACTTGGGATAGTATTCAAAATATTAAAACGCCAATTATAGCAGCTGTTAGCGGATATGCTCTTGGTGGAGGCTTAGAATTAGTTATGACTTGTGACATTATTGTTGCTGGAGAGAATGCTTTATTTGGTCAGCCGGAAATTAATTTAGGTGTTATTCCTGGGGCTGGTGGTACACAGCGATTAACCAGAGCCATTGGCAAATATCGTGCTAGTGAACTTATTCTAACTGGTGAATTAATTAATGCCCAGGAAATGTATAAATATGGCTTAATTAATAAAGTCGTTCCGAATGAGCTTTATTTTACAACAGCTTTAAAAATCGCTAAAGAGATTGCTAAAAAATCACGTATTGCCATAAGACTAGGCAAAGAAGCCATTGTAAAATCATTTGAGTTAAATTTAAAAGAAGGTTTAACTTTAGAACGTAAGAATTTTTATATGTTATTTTCATCGCAAGATCAAAAAGAAGGCATGAAAGCTTTTATGGAAAAACGTAAACCACAGTTTGTGGGTCGTTAGAATTTTAATTAGTTGACAAATTTAGTTTGAGGAATATTTTAATGAATGATAGTAATATTTTAATTTATAATGTAGCTAATGGTGTTGCCACTATTACACTTAACCGTCCCGATAAGCTTAATGCTTTTAATGATGAATTGACTTTTGCACTGCAAGATGCCTTGGATGGTGCCAATAAAGACAAAAATGTGCGTGCTTTGGTAATTACTGGAGCCGGACGGGGTTTTTGCGCAGGACAGGATCTAGCCAGCCGTAATATTAAAGATAGTGATACTAGTTTTAATTTGGGGGATTCAATTCGCAAACGTTATAATCCGATTATTATTAAAATGCGTAAAATAGAAAAACCAATTATTGCGGCTATCAATGGCGTAGCTGCTGGAGCTGGAGCTAGTTTGGCCTTTGCTTGTGATTTTAGGTTGGCTCTGGATAGTGTTAAATTTATTCAGTCATTCAGTAAAGTAGGGCTCGTTCCAGATTCAGGATCAACTTTTTTCTTGACTAGATTAATTGGACTAACTAAAGCTTTTGAATTAATGCTTTTAGCTGATCCGCTAATGGCCAATGAGGCCTTAAATTTAGGCTTAATTAATAAAGTATGTTCAAGCCAGGATGAATTAATGAATGAGGTAAATATCCTGGCAGATAAACTTAGCCAAGGACCAAGTTTTGCCTATGGACTTACCAAACGAGCTGTGAACAAAGCTGTTTTTCCTGATTTAGAAGAAATGCTTGAATATGAAGCTAACCTTCAGGAATTAGCTGGAAAAAGCCTGGATTTTAATGAAGGTGTTCAAGCATTTTTAAATAAACGCGATCCTGTTTATCAGGGTAAGTAAGCAATCGTAACACCGTCACCACCTTGATTCATTTGGCCTAAATTATAATCTGAGATATATTCCGATTGAGCTAAATAATCATGAATAGCTCTTTTAAGGATGCCTTGACCAATACCATGAATAATTAATACACAATTTAAATTATTTAAATAACATTTATCTAAAAATTCTTCAAGTAAAGGTATTGCTTCAGGAACTCTTTTACCAATAAGATTAAGCGTATTAAAACTAGTGAAAATTTGCTGCGTTTGTTTATCTGATATTACCCGTTGAAGATTTTTTTTAATTTGGAGTTTGGGCTTTGCTTGAGGAATATACTTCAATAATTCAAGATCATTTAGTTGTGACTTGACCTGAAATTTACTAGTTTTAAGAATAATTTCACGGCGATTATTAGTTAAATTATTTATTTTGATAACTTCGCCAGTTTGATTTAAAGATTTAATACGAACTAAACTGCCAATTTTTATTTCATTATTAGTATCTGAAATATGATGATGTTCTATATTGCTATTATCAACCAGAGAATTGTTAAAATCATTAATAATTTGTTTGGCTTTATCTTTAGAATAATTGGCAAAATTTGAAGTTTTTTCCTTTTGCAGTTCTTTAATTAATTCATTTATTTGATTAAGGGCTATGGAATAATCTTTATTTAACATGGTTTTTAATTCATTAAATTCTTGATTTAGCTGATCTAATTGGCTTAATTTGATTTTTTCAATTTGGCTATAGTTTTCTTCAATTACCTTTTCTTTAGTGTTAATAATTTGTTCACGATTGGTTAATTCAAATTCTTTATCTTTAAGTAAATTGATATTATAGGCTATATTAAACTCTTCTTTATATATTTTATAGGCATTGTTTAGTATCTGATCCGATAAATTCAATCTTTTAGCTAATTCAAGGGCTTTAGATGAACTGGTTAAACCTTCTGTAAATTTGTAGGTAGAACAAAGTATCTGATTATCATATTCAAAACCACCATATTTAATACCTGGAAATTTTTGTTTTAAAGTAATTAATTCTTCATAGTGAGTTGTAAAAATATTTGTTGAACTACTTAAGTGGAAAGCTTCAATGAAAGCTTTAGCTAGGGCAACTCCTTCTTGGGGATTTGTGCCCGAAGCAATTTCATCAATTAAGATAAGCGTATTTGAATTTACCATATTATACATATTAATGATGTTTTTCAGGTGACTGGAAAATGTTGATAAATCTGCTTCGACAGATTGATTATCACCTAAAGCCATATTTATATAATGATAAATATTAATAATTGAATTTTGCTTACTGGCAATAAACATTGATGCTTTAACCATAAGACAGGCTAATCCTATAGATTTTAACAGTATAGTTTTACCACCAGCATTTGGTCCGGTAATGATTAATGTATTATTATTATCAGCTAATTCAACATCACTACTAACTACATTAGTATTTTTTAAAACTAATAATGGATGTTTTAAGCCTATAAGCTTTAAGGTATTGTTTTGGACAATATTAGGTTTTATACCATTATACAAATGAGCAAATCGTGCCTTAGCGAATATCGTATCTAACTCAACTAAAGTTTGATAGTTAATTTTAATTGATTCAAGATCCCCTAAAATAATTTGTGAAAGTTTGCGAATTATTTTA
>DAHXLC010000149.1 GCA_027371815.1 Candidatus Melainabacteria bacterium
CCTAAAGCTATTTATCGTTTATTTAAAGAAGAAGTACCTGATACCATGGAAACGTTTCCCATTGGTAAAGCTCAAGTAGTAAGACAAGGTAAAGATATCACGTTAATATCTTATGGTGCCAGTTTAAAAGTTACGCTAGACGCTTGTGAAATTCTTGAAGAAGAATATGGCGTCCATTGTACGGTAGTTGACTTGTTAACTATTGCTCCATTAGATACCCAAACTATTTTAGAGTCGGTAGCTAAAACAGGCAAGGCTGTAGTAATTCATGAAGGGCCAAGAACATGTGGGGTTGGAGCTGAAGTTGTTGCCCGTATAAATGAACATATTTTATTATATCTGGACGCACCAGTAAAACGAGTCACTGGTTTTGATATGCCGATTCCATACTTCTCTAAAGAAAAATTTTACTTGCCCGATACTAATCGCATAATAAATGCCGTTAAAGAAACATTATCTTTTTAGATTTAATCAAAATTAAGGAGTTACCCAATGACATTTGAATTTAAATTACCAGATTTAGGTGAAGGTATTCACGAAGCTGAAGTTATTACTTTAAAAGTTTGTGAAGGCCAGGAAATTGCTGAAAATGCCCCAATAATGGAAGTTGAAACCGATAAAGCCTTGGTTGAAATTCCTTCACCAGTTGGCGGAATTGTCCAGAAAATTCATGTAAGTGCTGGTCAGCATGTAAAAGTTGGTATGGTAATGATGACTTTTACCCCAGAGGTTGGTCGAATTTCAACTATTGATTCAAGCATAAATCAAGCACAGGCAAAACCCGAATTGGCTTTAACAGCGCCAACCCAGTCTAAGGCAGTCTTTTCTAATGGGTTTAAAACGCGTGTATTAGCTGCCCCATCTACAAGGCGGTTAGCTCGTGAACTAAAAGTTGATTTGAATTTAGTTTCTGGATCCGGACCAAATGGTAGAGTTATGCCTGCGGATATTAAAAATAAGCTAACCAGTCATTTAGAAGGCAGCATGCTTAGTTCGCAGGTAAAGCTTGGTAAATTAAATGATTTGCCAAGTTATGAAACCTATGAATTTAGCGAACCAAAGTTAAATGTTGGACGTAATCAGGATACGGGGTACAAAATGCCGGATTTTCAAAAATACGGTCCAATTGAAAAAATTCAACTAAAGTCGGTCCGGGCAAAAATCGCTAGTCATATGACATTGTCTTGGACAGTTGTTCCCCATGTCGCTCATTTTGATGAAGTGGAAATTAGTGATTTAATGAACATTTTAAATAAATTACAGTTAGAGTTGAACAGTGAAAATATTAAACTTACTTTAACTGCTTTTGCTCTTAAAGCTATAACTTTAGCGCTTAAACAATTCCCTGAATTTAATAGTTCTTTAGATGATAATACGCAAGAAATAATTTTAAAGAAATATTATAATATTGGTGTAGCGGTAGCAACAGAGCGTGGATTATTGGTTCCGGTAATTTATAACACCGATAAGAAAAATTTAAAACAAATTGCTTGTGAATTAAATGATACGGTGAATCGAACCCGTAATAATAAAATTAAGCCTGATGAAATGCAAGGTGGTACTTTTACAATTTCGAATATCGGTATAATTGGTGGCACTGGAATGTCACCCATGGTTAATTATCCTGAATGTGCTATTTTAGGAATGGCTACGGCTAAACAACAACCAATTGTTCGTGATAATAAAATTGAAATTGGTAATATTTTGCCATTAGCTTTATCCTTTGATCACCGAATTACTGATGGTGCAAATGCTGCTTATTTTATTCAGTTTTTTAAATCGTTATTAATTAAACCTTACAAATTATTATTGGAATAATTATGGTTTGGCATTTAAGGGCTAGCTTTCGTTTAATTGTTTATAAGGAGATTAGGTCATGGTAGTTGGTGAAATGGTTGAAGAAGTTGATTTAATTGTTATTGGAGCTGGTCCGGGTGGATATACTGCAGCTTTAAAAGCCCGCGAATTAGGTCAAAAGGTTATGTTGGTCGATCGCCGCAAATTGCCTGGTGGTGTTTGTCTGCATGAAGGTTGTATTCCATCTAAATCCTTATTACATTGCTCACAACTTATTTTTCAAGCGGCTGATGCAAGTAGTATTGGTCTTACTTTTACGGCACCCAGTATTGATTTAAATAAAATTCGTAGCCACAAGTCAAATGTAATTAATAAATTGACTCAAGGTTTAAATACTTTATTTAAAAGTCATAAATTAGAATTTATTGATGGTCGAGCCAGTTTTATTGATGAACGCAATGTGCGTATTGATCGCGATGGTGAAAGTGCTATACGCGTTAAATTTAAAAACGCAATAATTGCGACTGGTTCTTCACCTACGCCATTACCTCAAAATATTAAATTGGTTAATATTAATGATGCAAGTAAAGTGATGAATTCAAGCACCGCACTTGATTTAAATGATATCCCTCAATCATTGTTAGTTATTGGTGGTGGTTATATCGGTTTAGAATTAGGTCAGGTATATGCAAGCTTAGGAGCCAAAGTTGATATTGTTGAATTTATGGATAGTCTTTTGCCTGGTCTGGACAGTGATTTGGTGCGACCATTAGCCAATAAGATGAAGCAAATTTGCAATCAAATTATGTTAAGTGCAAGAGTTACCCAAATCGAAGAAAAAAATAATCATTTAGCCGTAACCATAGAAAAACCTGACAACTCTCAAATTGTAAATAATTATGAAAAGGTTTTAGTTAGTATTGGTCGCATTCCTAATACTGATAACTTGGGTCTGAGTAACCTTAACTTAAATCTTGAAAAAGGTGGATTTATTCCAGTTAATGAATTTTGTCAAACTCAATTTAAACGTATATATGCAATTGGTGATGTAGTAGCTAATCAACCGATGTTGGCTCATAAAGCTATGCGTCAAGGTCATGTTGTAGCTGAAAGGCTTAGTGGCATAGAATCAGCCTTCGATAATCGGGCAATTCCAGCTGTTGTCTATACTGATCCGGAAATTGCCTGGTGTGGTTTAACTGAAAACGAAGCAAATAAGGCTAATCTTAATTTTGCAATGGCGAAATTACCTTGGGTGGCATCAGGGCGAGCTCAAAGTATAGCCAGTACACAAGGTTTGACGAAAATTCTTTATGATAAGGATACTAAGGTGATTATTGGCGCTTGTATTGTTGGGGTTAACGCTGGCGAACTTATTGCTCAAATGGTAATAGCGATGGAAATGGGTGCTTGTATTGAAGATATTGCCAATTCAATCTATCCTCATCCGACGTTATCCGAAACTATTATGGAATCAGCTATAATTGCCTATGGCAAAGAGTTATCGCAAATTACTCAGGTTAATAAAGCAAAATTAATTAAAAAACTTTAAGTATTTTTTGTTTTTAAGTTTTAGCTTTAATTCATTAGGGCATAAAATTTATATTAGAAAGATTAATTCTATTTTTACCCTAAGGAAATATATGTCAGCTAATTTTATATCTTCAAATCAAGAGAATAATAAATCTCCCAGTGAGTTAATGTCGGAATCTCTTGATAACGCAGGCTTAGAGCTAGAAAATTTAATAACTAACTGTCTTACTGATTTAGATTTGTTTAAATCTGAATTAACTCAAACCTTTAAAATTAATTTAGAAAAAGTTGTTGAAAAATTAAAGATTTATTTTAATAATTCGGTTGATGATTTGAGCAATTCTAACATTGATTTGGTTGGTGAATTAAAAAAATTTGAAGTAGAGCAAATTAAGATTTTAGTTCAGGCTCATGATGAAATCAGGCAAAAACTTAATGCTAAAGTTGAAGCAATTGCCAATGAAGTTGTAAATTTAATGGACAGCAATCTTGCTGATGTCCAAGATATAGATGAAGAACCATTATTAGAATTTAATGATGTTAAAAATAAATATTTAAGATATTTGAATGAATCATATAGTGGTAGTAAAAGAAAAATTGATGAAAACAAATTGCAGATTGAAGAAGCCTTAACACTTAAAAGTATGGATTTACAAAATTCTGTTGAATCAATCGTTTTGCAGTCGCGTGAAGATATTGAAAATCAAATGTCTAATGTTAATGAATTATTTGAGGCTAAAATTAATGAAGTGGTTCAGCAGTTAACTCAATCCGTCGCTAATATTGTAGAAAATTGTTCTAATTTAACTGTTAGTGGTGTTGAAGTAATTTCTAATAGTGTAGTTAGTCAGAAACAAGAGCTTAATCATGAAATGGATAATTGGTTTGATCTTATTCTTGGCTATCAAGTAAAACTTAATGAACGCCTTGAATATGAAGGCAAGCTAATGGATGACAAGCATAATAAAGTTTTAGCTGAAAAGAATAATTTTTATCAGCGAGAATTAAACCAATTATATGAAAAAGCTAAATCAAGAATATCTTTTATTAAGTCAGATTTTAAAAATAATAAACGTAAACTTGAAAGTGAATATCTTGACAGGCTGGATAGACTAGCTTCTAAGCTGGAAACTATTTTAGCTTCTGAAGGCAGTGGCCATTCTGAAAGTCATATTGAACCTCTAAATGTGCTTAAAGAAAATTTAAGAGCTAGAATTAATTCCCATGGTAGTGAGATGATTAAAGATTTTCAAAGGCAAATTAATCAACTTGAATCTGAATACTCAAGATTAACGGCTAACTGTCATGAAAGAATTGATTACACCAGAACATCAGCTTTAGATGGCCTTGATAAACAATTAAGGTTAATGAAAGCTGAAACGGAGCGAACGCTTAAAACTTTTAATTCTGATATTATTGATTTAAAGAATCAGTTGCCACAAATTGAAGAAGCTGGTCAGGCCGCCGCTATGGTTGTTAAGGCCTATCGAAATTCGCGAATTTCTTTTGATTTGGATTAATTTGGAGTACAGATGACAAATACCGGTAAAAATTTACAAGCAATCTATAATAATGGATCTAAAAAACTTATTGAAATTGAAAATCTTGTTCAATCAGAATTAATTAGTCAAGGTCAGACTGAAATTCATAAATTTAAAAAAAGCCAAGATAGTTTTAGTTCTTTGGTTGAAGATCAATATACCAAGCTTGAATCTGAGTTAAATAATGCTTGTGAGAAATCTTTAAAAAACTTTGAACAATTAGTTCATGATGAGTATGTAGATATTAAGGAACACCTTGATGGTTTAAAACATCAAGTTAACCATTTGACTAAACATTTGCAAGATAAACTTAACGATTTTAAGTTAGAAAAACAGGATATTCTTCAAAAGAATGAATTGACGTGTAAAAATGAAATTGGTAATGTTCATAAAAAAAAATCTATTGAAATTGAAAAACAAGGTTTTGGTACTATAAAGCATTTACGTAATCATGCCACTAATTCGATAAATCTATTGCAACAAAAACTTGATTCAAGCCTTTGGGAGTCAAGAAGTATGGAAAAAAATGTTAATAGTACATTTTTTAAAACCTATATGCAAAAAGCCAGCGGTATTGAGACTCATTTTTCTAATTTAATTCAGCAGCTAAATACCGAATTACAAAATAATTATAAAATACTTGAACAGGCCTCTAGCCAACATGAGGATGAGTTGAAAAATGTTGAAGCCGAATATATTAACAAAATTAATGATAAAAATGAAAATCTGCTTGGGCTTATCGATGAGGCTTCGCAAAATAGTATTGATAAATTTACCAATAAGCTCAATAAACTTTTAGATAATTATCTTAAAGAAGCTTATAATGAAATGAAAATTTATAGTGAAGATTTGGATGATCTTAGTAAAATGTTAAATAGTGAAATT
>DAHXLC010000153.1 GCA_027371815.1 Candidatus Melainabacteria bacterium
AAACCTGGTTTAAAGCCACATCCTAGTAAAGTACTTAAAACTGGCGATAACGATGGTAACAATTCAGTAACTGAAAATAATAGCAAAGTTAACCCCACCAATACACTAGACTCCGCACCTACCACCATTTCAACATCTAAAGCGGTAATTATTCCTGATATTAATGCCAGTATATCCCAAACTACATCTAATACCGTAAGTACCACCATTGATAGTATCGGCCTTACTCCACTAGGCAATCTAAATAATACTCTAAATCAACCCTTGCCTTCAAACAACAATCCATTGAATGCAGGGCTTGAAGCAGCCTATTCCACTCAGTCAGTTCCAATCCTTAAAACTGGTATTGAATCCAATGTCATTCTGAATCCTAATTTGATTAGCGCTAATATTAACAATAATGAAATTGCCAATGCGGCTGAACGAACCTCACTTACTTTCAGCTCTGCCAATCCTAATCAGCCACCACTGGCGGCAACTCCACTCATGAATAATCTCATTAATGCCTTAAATATAACACCAAAATCACCACTAACTAATTTGTCCGATGCACTTAATATCACCAGCCAACGACCCCTAACTGGTTTAAATACGAGCTTGCCTATTACCACTGATATATCCCCTTTAAGCACTACTAATATTTCAGGATTATCACCATTAAGCCCCAATAATATCGCTAATACCATGCACAATCTGGTGGAAAATACCGTTAACTTTATTCTAGGTAGACCCAACGACTTTGTTAATGCTTCTACTGGTATTGATGCTTTAAGTGCTCAACCAAATAGTAATCTTTTTACCATTCTTGTAGGTCTGGCTAATTTAAACAACAATCCTAATGCCGCCATTGCTGACGCTCGCTTTGATCAAATGATTAGGAATATGAATACGACTAAATCTACGAATACAAGTGATAATGGATCAGCAGTTACTTCAGATCTTTCAGGTATTCCACAAATTATCCTGCCCAATTTAAAAAATATTGAAAATCAAAATGACCTCACAATTACTATAAAAAATCTCCAATTGCCTCATGATCTACAACAGCTCTTACTCATTGATAAATTGACTAATGTCAAAGATCTTCATTCTGGCATCAAAATTAATATCAATTCCAAAGATCATCAGCTGGCTATTCTTAAAGCTCTTAACACCATTCTTAATCCCAACGAAAAAAATGATCAGCTAAATCCCCTAAGCAAAGTCTTTGAACACTTGTTTAAGGATAGTAATAAAAACAAACTTGAAGAGCTAAAAATTCTTATTGAAAAGCAACTTGGCCGAAACTTAAATAACAGTCATGAATTTGATAAACCTTATCTTAAAGACAAAACAAGAACAACATTACTTTTAAGTGAATTATTAACAGCATCACTCATCAATAAAAACAATGTACTTAAAGATACCAGTAATAATTTTAAACAATTTGTTAATTTACTTTTAACTAAACTAGAACAAAAACATAATAATGTTAATAATACCAAATTTACTACTAGTCAAAAAGCTCTAAACATTCTCACCAAGACCTTTAATACCAACGAACTAGCACTTAAAAACACTCTTAAAATGTTTAGTACAAATTTTGAAAATCTCTTATCAGCCAAATTGTCTAACCGCCAGATTCCTGGCAGGTTAGCCTTAGAAAATAGTAACATGGCCAATCATGATTTTACTAATTTATTTCTCTTAAACCTGAAAAATACTCAAGGGCGTTTATTTACTGATAAAACACTGCCAAATGAAAATCGTGCCCAACATCTAGGTATGGATTTTAAAGCATCCATGTCGCTATTTGTTAGCTTGCTTATGGAAAGTATGGCTAGCTCAATTAAAAACAGTCGAGGGAAAGTAGAAACTGATGACGATATAAATAATTTGACTGACTATAATTTCGATGCCTTAAAAAACATTATGCGTAAACTTGAAGAAGATGAAGAAATTGACGAAGATCCTATTTTGGATGCAGAAACAATGGAAGTAGTTAATGATACTGAATTAGAAATGCTTAAAGAAGAAACTAAGATTGAAACTACTATTGATACCATTGCTCCCAAAAACGAAGAAGAAAACAATTCAATGAGGGATACTCATGAAATTATGCCTAATGAAGTAGCTAATAATATAAAGGAAAGCCTTAAATTAATTTCACAGAATCTTTATGGTGCATCAAAGTATCACGATCTAATATTTGAAATCAATAAAAATAACAATGTATTTAAATTAGAAAAAACTGGAACAACACTTAAAATTAGCAATTTCAAACCTGGTTTAATTATTGAATTACCTTTTAAATCCGAAAGGATAGCCGTAGACCGTCAACCAGAATTACACTGAACTACCGGGCTTGACTAAAGCTAAATTTTGCGCACAAAGCGGGCAGTTAAAAGGATCATAGGCTTCAAGGGTAAGTTGTAAAAGACTATAAAAAGGGATCGCAAATTTAGATACATCCGGTGTGCGGTCAATAATTGAAGCCACTGCAACCGGATTAGCCTTAAAGCTTTTAACTAATTCATAGATTTTTAAAGCTGAATTACCAGTAGTAACAACATCTTCAACAATTAAAACATTATCGCCAGGGTTTAACTCCTGACCACGCCTTAGTTCAAAAATTGTTTCATTATCTTTACGGACTTTTTCAGCAAAAAGGCCACGGACATTGTTATTAGCTTCATTAAGCGCAATGGCTAAAAAGAGTTCAAAATGAACAGCTCCCAGGGCAGGACCAATAACGACATTAATTTTAAGCCCTTGAAATTTAGTACATAACATCCTAGCAAAAGCCAATCCATGATTAGGATATTGCAAAACTTTTTGACACTGTACATATTCACGGCTATGCTTACCACTTGACAAAATAAAATGACCATTTTGTAAAGCTTTTGTTTGCTGTAAGACTTCAATTACTGACAAATTATTCAATTTAGTTTATCCTTATAATATAAAGTATTAATTAATTTTATTTTACTAAATTCTATTATACTTATATATATTTAGCTATATTCAAATCTTAAAATAAAAATAAAACATGAAACCAATTATTGGCGTAAATACTGATGTAAATCGTAAAAATTCTTCAGATACTTGTTATACTATTTTAAAGAATTATGTTGCTGCTATTGAGAGATCCGGTGGAATTCCTCTTCTATTACCGCCAATGGCCGTAGAAGATCTAACGCCATTACTGAACACTATCCATGGCCTGCTTTTTATTGGTGGCAATGATTATAACCCCAGTTTATATGGTGAAAAACCAGATGAAACCATAGAACTAATTGATCAAGAAAGAGAAAATTTTGATCTTTCACTTATGAATTTATGCCTGAACGATTTTAAAGTCCCAATTCTTGGCATATGTGGAGGCTGTCAGCTTTTAAATATCTCTTTAAATGGTAGTCTAATTCAAGATATACCTGAATCAAATGTTAAGCACGGTAAACATTTATGGCATTATGTTGAGATTGAAAAAAATAGTAAATTATATGATATATATAAAGCCACACGTTTGAATGTGCCAACCAATCACCATCAGGCCATAAAAAAATTAGGAGATGGTTTAACCATTTCAGCGTATGCAGATGATAAAATTATAGAAGCAATTGAAATAACCAACAAGAATTTTGTAATTGGTGTTCAATGGCATCCCGAAAGAGATTTAAACGGAAATCTTCCTTTGTTTAAGGCTTTTATAGAATCTAGTTTACTTTGTCGAAATAAATAATGAAAAATTTAAAAAATAAAAATGTTTTAGTCACTGGTGGAGCTGGCTTTATTGGTAGTCATTTAGTTGACGCTTTATTACCGCACGTAGCCAAATTAGTCGTTCTAGATAATTTTGATATTTATTACGACCCTCAAATTAAACAGGAAAATATAAGCCAGCAACTTAATCAGGAAAATTATGCGCTCGTTCGAGGTGACATCCGCTCCAATGAATATCTCGAAGCCGTTTTTCGGCATAGTCCATTTGATATCATAATTCATTTAGCGGCTCTAGCAGGAGTTCGTCCATCACTGAAAAATCCAACTGAATACTTAAGTGTAAATGTTTTAGGTACGCAAAGACTCATTGATAATATCATCAAATATTCACCCAAGGCTAAATTTATCTTTGCTTCATCAAGTTCAGTATATGGCAATTCCACAAAGTCGGTTTTTAGTGAAATTGACAACGTAAACAGTCCCATTTCACCTTATGGAGCCTCAAAAATCACTGGTGAATTATTATGCCATACGGCATATAAAAACCACAACTTAAACAGTATCGCCTTGCGATTTTTTACCGTTTATGGACCTAGACAAAGACCAGATTTAGCCATAAATAAATTCTGCCAGAGTATATTAAAAAACCAGCCAATTCTAATGTATGGAGATGGTAGCACAGTTAGAGATTATACCTATATTAGTGATATTATTGACGGTATTATTAAGTCAATTAACTATGACAATAATGGTTTTGAAATTTTTAATTTAGGCGGTGGTCAACCGGTAAATTTAAGGCAAATGATAACAACTCTTGAATCAGCCCTGGACAAATCAGCCATTGTCATCAAATACGATAAACAGGTTGGCGATATGGATTTAACTTCAGCTGACATTACCAAAGCCAAACAGCTTTTGCAGTGGCAGCCCGTTGTTACTTTTCCTGACGGTGTAACAAAATTTAAAGATTGGTTAATTAATAATTATTTAAAAACCAGTTAAATAATTACATTAATTTTTATATAAATTTGCATTTTGCCATATATATAGTATAAAATATTTAAGTTCAAAAAATAATAACGTCAAAAATATTTGGCACGGTAGCTCAGTAGGTTAGAGCATGCGATTCATAACCGCAAGGTCGGCAGTTCGATCCTGCCCCGTGCCAATAATACTTTATATGCTAAATTTTGTTATCTAAATCAATATGTCGGCAGTTCGATCCTGCCCTGTGCCAATTAATTATCAGGAACCGAATATTGTTCCACATCACCAAAATGATAATATTTTCTGGGCTGTGCATGACTTACCGATTTGATGCCAGCAGCAATGGATACAATTCTGCGCCTTGATCTTTGGGGAAATCTTAATAATGGCGCTCCTTGCAAAGAATACACTGCTCTTAATACAGCATTGTCAAAGTAAGGCACTCCCGATGAATGCATAATTTTAAGATGAACAATTTGTCCAGTATCGGTCACTTCACAAGCAAACCATGCGGTTAAACCAACTGGAAAGCCCGAGACCACCCTTTGTAAAGTGGGATCCCAATGCATCATAGTTTCACTAGGATTAGCCGACTGACTTTGCATATTACTTTGTACAGCCCATAAAAAACGGTTGCGCCAAAGATCCCACTTCACTTGAAGTTCCTTATCACCGGCGTCAGGATCTGAACTTGCATTGCCATTTAAGTTACTATAGTCTGCAGCACCTTTTAAAACCGCTGGGCCACTAAAAGGTTTTTCTAATTGACCATTCATTGGTGAATTTTGATCAGCGAAACCATTTAAGTTGTTTTGGCTTTCTTTACCTTGCAAAGCGTTATTATTATCATTTGAAGCTGACTCACGTGTTAAACGTGGTGAAACAACCGGAGTAGGAAAATTAAACATTTTAGAGGCTGAAGCCGAAATAGAGGCTGGTGTTGGTTGTACAGACGAATCTTCAACCTGGCCTTGCAATGGTTGGGCTTGTATTTTAATATTAGATACATTAAAAATCACTAACACATAAAAAAGTTTATGTAAATCAGTCTTAAAATTTAGTAAATTATGCTTTTTCATGAATTATTAAATTATAACTTTTATTAATAAAACACCAAAGTAATTATATTTTTTTTTAAACTTCAAATAATTTTAACTATACATAATTTTAGCTTTATACTTTATAAAAGTAAATTTCATTTTAACTTATAATAAAAAAATATTTTAATTACCTCTTTTAATCAAAAATAATGCATAATCCAAAAGTCTATTTACAAACAATTGTCCGCAATTTATTAAATTTAAGCAAAAAATTTAACTTAAATTTCAACCAGACAATTCTAGTAGCACTTTCTGGTGGCGTGGATTCAACAGCACTACTGCTAGCTTTAACTAAATTACAAACTCGGTTTAATTTTACCATTGTGGCCTGTCACATAAATCACAACCTTAGAGGTAGCGAATCTTGCCATGATGAATTATATTGTCAGAAATTGTGCCAGTCATTAAAAATCAAATTTCTCTCTTTCAAATTAAAGCCATTGCCCAATGCTCAAAAACAGCAAAGTGAAGAATACTTACGCATGGCTAGATATAAAATCCTTAGTCAATATGCTAAACGTCAAAGCATAAAATATATTTTTACGGCACATACTTTAAATGATCAAATTGAAACAATGTTATTCCGATTATTTCGCGGAACAGCAGTCAAAGGGTTTCTAGGGATACCAGTTATTAGACAATATGCTAAAAATCTATTTATTATAAGAGTAATGCTTAATTTGACCAAAGATCAAAACGAGTCTTTTTTACGTAACGACAATCTCAGCTGGTGTAATGACACGTCCAACAACGATTTAAAATATACCCGCAATTATATTCGGCATAAAATAATACCGGTTATCCAGGACAAATTTAAAAATTATACTAACCATCTTATTAATTTTAAGAATTATCTAGCTAATCAAGAAGATTTTGTCCAGGTTCGCCTGCGTAAATATTTAGCCATAATTGGTCTTGTTCAAGCAAAGCAAAATTTAATTATCCGTAGACTTAATCAATTTATAAAAATTCCTGATTTTATTAAAACCCTTATTCTTTCTTATTGCCTTAAAGAATTAGACATTGAAATTAATCAGTCAACAATCAGACGCATATTAAAACTGGTCAAAATTTCTCAACATACAGCCGGACTAAAGTCAAAATCCGAACGGCTTTCTTTAAATAAATACTATGATTTGGTAATTATAAAAAATAAATTAATATTTTGCTTTAAAACACCTAAAATTAATCTTGACTTAAACAATTATCCTTGTCTAAACATTAATCTAATTGGTATAACCATTATTCCCTGGCTAAACAAAGTCCTCAATATTTACCCATACAAGTCAAGTGAACCGTTAAGCCATAATGCTTCCGCAGATACAATCTATGTTAATCTTGATTTAAACCAAAATCTTTACTTGCGGTTAAGACGTCCCGGTGACATTATTCAACCATTGGGCATGGCAAAAATGGTAAAGTTAAAAAAATATCTTCATACCCATAAAAAAATGACAAATCCTTTACAGATTTCTAACCCAATAAATGTCAAGTCAAAACTATTGCTCGATTCGCCTAAACTTTGGTTTGTCTTGGCTAATGACCACGAAGTCTTATGGGTACCAGGGTTTGGTATTTCGGAAAAACTTCGCTACAACATATTACCAAGCCATAGAATAAGTCTTAATTCAATCAGTCAAGATCTATATCCAGTCTGATTAGTTGCTGCATTGAGTGGTAAGTGTTGTTTAGTCTTAATTCAATCAGTCCAACTCGCTAAACTGTTTAAAATAATGAATAATTTGTATAATTTATCCACTATTGAATTTTACTATAAATAGTCATGATATAATTTATTAGTAGGTAAAAGCAGGGATTTTAAATAAAGATGAAGAAATACGGTACTACTTGGGCAATCTTCTTATTATTAATAGTTTTAGCAACTTTTATGATAACTATTAATACCAATAACCAAAAAGAAGACAGATTAACCTATTCACAGCTTCAAAATATACTCAAAGAAGGCAAAAGCAGCCAAATTCAAAAAGTCGTCATCACTAATGGTGAATCGGTAATTCTCGTCACCATGGCTGACAGTAAACATGAAAAACCAGTTATTGTTCCTAGTGAAGCCAAAGAATCCTTAATCAAAGAATTAAATAAAGCCCAGGTATCGCTTGACGTCCGAGAACCAGATAAATCATCTTTTTGGTTTGGCATACTTAGTTCATTTTTTCTGCCAATCTTAATAGTTGTCGGATTATTATTAATGTTTCGTAATGCTCAGTCCGGAGGCAATCAAGCAATTAGTTTTGGTCGCAGCCGCGCCAAATTAATGGTTGACAATAAAGTTAAAATCACTTTTTCCGATGTTGCAGGAATCGATGAAGCCAAACAGGAATTACAAGAAATCGTTGACTTCTTAAAATCACCAGAAAAATTTCAGGCACTTGGGGCAAGAATCCCACGTGGAGTTTTACTGGTCGGTGCGCCTGGAACCGGCAAAACCTTATTAGCTAAAGCTGTAGCTGGCGAAGCGGGTGTTCCTTTTTTTAGCATTTCCGGATCAGATTTTGTGGAAATGTTTGTTGGTGTAGGTGCCTCACGTGTTCGTGACTTATTTGATCAAGCTAAAAAACATGCTCCTTGCATAGTGTTTGTCGATGAAATTGATGCCGTAGGCCGTCAGCGTGGAGCCGGTCTAGGTGGTGGACATGATGAACGGGAACAAACCCTTAATCAGTTACTAGTAGAAATGGATGGCTTTGAAGGTACCACTGGCATTATTGTGGTTGCTGCTACAAATCGACCTGATATTCTGGATAGCGCACTCTTACGTCCGGGTCGCTTTGACCGCCAAGTTGTTATTGATCGACCTGACGTTGTCGGACGTGAACGCATTCTGCAAGTTCATGCCAAAGGCAAACCCCTGGCTACTGAAGTTGATCTAAAAGTTTTAGCCAAACGAACCCCAGGTTTTACTGGTGCGGATTTATCCAATCTATTAAATGAAGCCGCTCTTATGGCTGCTCGAGCCAATCAAAAACAAATTGAAATGCATGATTTAGATTCTTCGATTGACAAAGTTCTAGCTGGACCAGAAAAGAAAAGTCGAATAATTTCGCCTAAAGAAAAAGCAATGACTGCCTATCATGAAGTTGGCCATGCCTTAATGTGCATATTATTAAAAAATGCTCATCCCTTGCATAAAGTCACTATTATACCAAGAGGTTTTGCGCTTGGACTTACCATGTTTTTCCCTGAAGATGACATCTTGTCGCAAACCAAATCGCAAATTATTGCTCAAGTTGGTGTAAGTCTTGGTGGTAGAGTAGCCGAAGAAATCGTTTATGGCGATGTTACAACCGGAGCCCAGGATGACTTGGAAAAATGTACAAAAATGGCCAGACGTATGGTTACTGAATTTGGCATGAGCGATCGCCTTGGACCAATGACATTTGGCAAACGCAATGAACATATTTTCTTGGGTCGTGATTTTGGTCATGAACGCGACTATGGTGAAAAAGTTGCTACCATAATTGATGAAGAAATAAAATTAATTGTCAATACTGAATACGAAAAAGTCAAACAGTTACTAACAAAATACCGTCCTCATATGGATGCTATTGTTAAAGTACTATTAGAAAAAGAAACTTTAGATGCTAAAGAAGTAAAAGATATAATTGCCAATACAGATAAAGAATTAGGCTTAAACCAACCAGCTGATGACAATGACATAAACAATACTCCAGATAATTACACCAACATTTTAATCAGCTCTAATGACAAATCAAATGCTACTCTAAAAGAAGAAATAAAAACCACTTCTGGCGATGAACCAGATAAACAAAGTGGTCTAACCCCA
Organism: Candidatus Melainabacteria bacterium; assembly: GCA_027371815.1. GTDB lineage: Bacteria > Cyanobacteriota > Vampirovibrionia > Obscuribacterales > JAKAZS01 > JAKAZS01. The sequence continues at coordinate 9,595 of DAHXLC010000153.1, forward strand.
AAATTTGCTTAATTTTTCAATTAGTTTTATGCATAGTTTAAATGTTTAAGTTTATTGTACAAAAAATTCTATTAGCTATTCCAGTTTTATGGGTTGTCGCAACTGTTACATTTTTCTTAATCCGTTTTGTTCCAGGCGGGCCTTTTGATAGTGAACGCAATCTGCCGTTAGAAATAATGCATAATCTTAAGGCAAAATATAAATTAGATAAGCCTTTGTGGTACCAATATACTTTTTATTTAAATCGTCTTGCCAAAGGGGATCTTGGTATTTCCTATAAATATACCAATCGAACCGTAACGGAAATTCTTCAACAAGCCTTTCCTGTTTCAGCTGAACTGGGGTTGAGTGCACTTAGCCTAGCAATTGTCAGTGGCATTTTACTTGGTTCAGTCAGCGCTTTAAACCGCGGCAAATTTATCGATTTTTTGCTAATGACGATTGCTACAGCCGGTATATCGATACCAACTTTTGTATTTGGGGTAATGTTAATGTATATTTTTGGCTTACAGCTAAAAATATTACCGGTCGGACTTTGGGAATCACCGCGCCATGCTATTTTACCCATAATCACCCTTGCATTAGCACCAACAGCTAATATTGCCAGATTAAGCCGCTCCAGCATTCTGGACAATTTAAATAAGGATCATGTCATGGTTGCACGATCGCTTGGTTTTAGTGAAACCAAAATATTTTTTACCCATATCTTGCGTAATTCATTAATACCTATTTTAACTATTCTTGGGCCAATGACGGCCTTATTGTTAACCGGTTCATTTGTGGTTGAGTATATTTTTGCCATTCCAGGCATGGGTAGATTTTTTATAACAGCTGTTGCCAATCGTGATTATGATCTAGTTATTGGCACTACTCTAGTTTTTGCCCTAGTCTTATTATTTAGCAATGGTATTATTGATATCTTTTACCGATTAGTAGATAAACGGATTTTACATAGTTCAGGTAATTTATAACCCGTGAATACCTTCTTTAATCATACAATTTATCAAAGGATAACGAATAGCTTTTATGCGAAAATAGCAATTTTATTTATAGTAATTATCAGCCTTATTTCAATTTCATCATGGCTAAATATTCCCCTATCACCATATCTTTATGATGAAACCACACCAGATATTTTAGCGAATCCAAGCTTTATTCATCCCTTAGGTACAGATAATTTAGGACGCGATCTATTAGCTAGAATAATTTACGGCAGTAGATTATCACTCTTGGTTGGATTCTTTACAGCTATTGTAGCAGGTATTATTGGCAGTATTTATGGAGCAATAGCTGGTTTTTACGAGGGTTATATCGATAATATTTTAATGGCAATTATTGATGTAATATACTGCCTACCAGATTTATTAGTCATGCTATTACTAGGACTAGTCGTGGGCAAAGGTACTATCGGTATACTTATTAGCCTAAGTTTAATTAGCTGGATGGGAACAGCTCGAATTGTTCGTTCCTGTTTTATCCAACTTAAAAATGAAGACTTTGTGAATGCCGCAAAAGTAATTGGTGCAAATGACTTTTATATAATGTTTAAACATATATTACCCAATACCCTATCAAGTTTATTAGTATCATTATTTATTACGATACCGCAGGCAATTTTAGCCGAATCAACTTTGAGTTTTATTGGCTTAGGTTTAGAAGCACCTCAATGCAGTTGGGGAACTTTGGCTAGTGACGGTATGTCTTGTTTGCGCAACCATCCAAATTTATTATTTTTTCCTAGTTTTTGTATCTTTGTTACGGTATTAAGTCTAAATTTATTTGGAGACAACCTTCGTGATGCCTTAGATCCTAAAATCAGAATTCAGCTAAAAAAATAATTTTAAGGCATATTAATAAATCAACCTAAGCAAAATCCGAAAAAGCTTATCAATATAAATTGAGCTACACTCATTATCTATGACTTAATTATTAATTAATCAAGCATAATTTAAAAGGTGGCACAATATTTTGCACCTCCTTTTAAATTAGTTTAGGTAATAGTTTATATAATAATTATTCAGCTTTAACCGTAATTTTACGAGCCATAGCTACTGGACTTTTCGGTAGCATTAATTTTAACACACCATTTTTTAAACAGGCTTGAATTTCATCTTTATTAACTTCATCAGATAAAGCAAAAACTCTTTCATAATTACCAGTTTTATATTCAGAATAAATTAAATTATAATTTGCATATTCAGGTTCTTGAATATTACCTTTAATCGTTAAAATATTTTTTTCAATAGTTACATCAATTTGATTTTCATCAACGCCTGGCATATCAGCCAAAACTACAATTGCCTTATCAGTTTCATAAATATCACATCTAGGAATAAATTTATGAATATTAGTTTTTGCTTGAGACCTTGGCATTAATTCTTTATCTAAAACACTCACGTTATTAGACATGTTATATCCTCCTTAATTTACTTTTACACTAATTTTTTTAGGTTTATCTTCTTCTTTTCTTGGCAGTTCAATAACGAGAATGCCTTTATTAAGTTTAGCCTGGGTCTTGCTAGCGTCAACTTCAAAAGGCAACTCAATAGTTCTAGTCATATGCCCAAATGATCTTTCCCGGCGATGCCATTGACTATTATTGGCCTCAAGCTTTTCTTCAATTTTATCAGCCTTAATAGTTATAGTATTATGAACAATCTGAATATCAATATCATCTAATTCAATACCTGGAATTTCGCTAATAATGATGGCATTTTCATTATTAGTGTAAACATTGAATAAAGGATATTCTATCTGAAAATTTGAATTTTCACTTCCCAGTAATTTACTTAATCGATTACTTAATAATTGCATTTCTTTAAGTCCATCACTAGCGACTAAATTGTCATTTAAAAATCGGTTTTGTAATTCAGTAAACAACATATTTACCTCCTGAAATTTTAACTACTCAAATTTATTTATAAAAAACTCTCACATTATTATTACATCAAAAAAAAACCAAAAGTTATATTTTCTCAATAAAAAATTAATTAGTATTTTAAAATAATTAAGGTACGGATAAGTTATTTATATAATTGTATTTGATATAACATTTTTTCTGCTAAATAACAATTAATTTATCTAAGTTAAAAGCTATAAAAAAAAATTATTATATCCACTTTAATGTGGACAAAAATATCTAAGTAATTTAACTAAATTAAACAAATAACTTTAAAACGTATGGATAATTATTTAACTAAAATTACATAATGATCAGCAAAAATATCTAGACAAAAATTTGCTTAAAAATTTAATTGTAATTGTTTTGTGTTATAATCTGCTTAAAAATTTTGCAAAAATTTGAGGATTATTAAAACATTATGAAAATCATATCTAGTAAGTTAATTACCCTACTCTCATTAATTTTTATGATAAACAATTTCAGCTGTCAAGCCCTAGCTGATGCCAAACGACGTATTGCGATATTTCCCTTTGATTATGGTTCAACTTCAACCAACGTTGGCACCTGGGATGTCGGCAATGGTATTACTTCGTTGTTAATAACTAAATTAGTCAATGATGGAACTTATAGCGTAATTGAACGAAAAATGATTGATTCTCTTTTAAAAGAACAAAATTTCTCAGCCTCAGACCGAGCTAATCCTGAAACCGCCATTAAATTTGGTAAACTTTTAAGCGTTGACGCCATTATCACTGGAACCATTACTCAGTTTGGCTTTGAAGATAAAAATGTCAATGTTGGTGCAGCTGTTAATGCTGTAACTGGCTATATTCCTTTTGCTGGTTATGTACCTTTTGGGGGACTAGGTATTGGTGTTCATAAAAGTAAAGCCCGCGTAGCTATAGATGCCCGCCTGATTGATTGCACCACTGGTGAAATTTTAGGTGCCATTCAAGGAATTGGTGAATCCAGCCGCAAAGGCACATCACTGTTTGGATCTGGCGTGGTAAATTTTGAATCAGCTGGCTTTGAAAATTCCCTAGCCGGCGAAGCCACAATGCAGGCCGTCAGTCAATTGGCTTTCAATCTTGATTCAATGGCTGCTAAAATTCCTGACAATCAAGCCATAGCTAATAAAAATGTAACCGGCAAAATTGCTGACGTTGATAATAATAATGTAGTCGTCAATGTTGGCTCGGAAAATGGTTTATCTGCTGGAGATATGTTAAAAGTGGAAAATCCGTATAAAAGTGTTAAAGATCCTGATACCGGTAAAACTATTGAAGAATTATATAAAACCGTAGGTGTTATTAAATTAAATACGGTTCATAAAAATGTAGCTAATGGCGATATTATTAAAGGTAAAAATATAAAAATTGGCGATAAAGTTTCAAAAATTAATGGTATCGATATAGCATCAATCCAGATTGATACACCAGAAAGTAATAATACTGATACTACTCAAACTACTGAAACTTCGCTTACTACCAAAATCGAAAAATTAGATTCCTCAAAAAAACCAGCCAGTAAAAAATAATGCTTAAAATAAAATATCCTTTTAAGAAATTTTATTTGTATATTCTGGTTCTTTTTCAAATATTTAATTTCGCTATCGTTGAAGCAAAAAAAACAATTGATTTTACAGCAGTTTTAGCTCCTGGTTACAAACTACTTACCACAGGTTATTCACAAGAAGCTGCCGCTGCATTTGCCAAAAAAACCAAAAAATACCCTGATTCCGCAGCGTGTCATATAGCTCTAGGTAAAGCATACAAAGTTTTAGGTAAAATTTCACTAGCTAAAAACGAATTTAAAACAGCTACATTCGTACAATCAAATTATGCTGAGGGTTATTTAGAACTGGCCAAATTACAGGAATCCGATCAAGAATGGAATTTGGCAATTCAATCTTTTCAAGAATATGCAAAACTTGATCCTGATGAAGCAAATCGCCAGGGGATAAATGATCGCATAAAATTTTGCCAGGAAAAATCAGCATCTCGATAAATAATCAACAAAACCAAGCTTATAACAGATTAATCAAATTCAGGTGATCGTGTACAGATCTAAATTTAATCTAATTTAGATTATCGGGTACAAAGACACCCAAGAATAATCTTACTGACATTAACAAATCAATATTTACTTAATTAACAAAGAATAAAGCAATTTACAATACTGCATTTTCCCGATAAGCACCAAAAACTTCTCTTAAGGCATCACAAATTTCACCTAGCGTTGCGTAGGCCTCAACACATTCAATTAAAGCAGGGAAAGAGTTTTCATTTTTCTTTAAAATACTTTTTAAATTAACTAGACTCGCCTTAACTTTATCATTATTGCGACTAGCTTTTAAGGCTTTAAGTCGTTCTACCTGGCGGTTTTCATATTCTGACCCGATTTTTAAAATTTCAATTTTACTACCTGGTGCTTCATCATTAAACCCATTTAAACCAATAAAAATTCTTTGACCATTATCTAATTTTTGTTGAAAATGATAGGCTGAATCAGCTAACTCTTTCATGAAAAAGCCTTTTTCAATACCCGCAATAACCCCACCAATTTCATCAATTTTGGCAAAATATTCATTAGCCTGACGCTCTAATTCATCGGTCAACCATTCCACATAATAAGAGCCTGCCAGTGGATCAACAACGTTAGTAACACCAGTTTCATAAGCAATAATTTGCTGGGTTCGTAAAGCAATGTGGGCGGCTTTTTGGGTTGGCAGACCTAATACTTCATCCATTGAATTAGTGTGCAATGATTGAGTGCCACCTAGAACACCAGCTAAAGCTTCGATTGCGGTTCGCACAATATTATTTTCCGGCTGCTGCCCTGTTAATGAACAGCCTGCGGTCTGGGTATGAAAGCGTAATTTTAGTGATCGTTCATCTTTAGCACCATATTTTTCTTTCATTCGCTTGGCCCAAATTCTTCGAGCCGCTCTGTATTTAGCAATTTCTTCAAAGAAATCAATATGGGCATTAAAGAAAAACGATAACCTTGGAACGAATTCATCAATTTTTAACCCGGCTTCAATTCCGGCATCAACATAGGCAAAGCCATCAGCCAGTGTAAAAGCCAATTCCTGAGCAGCAGTAGCTCCGGCTTCACGAATATGATAACCACTTACGGAAATAGTATTCCATTTAGGGACATTATGCGTACAAAAAACCATCATGTCTTGAATTAGTTTAAGGGCTGGACGTGGTGGAATCAGATAGGTTTTTTGCGCAATATATTCTTTAAAAATATCATTTTGCAACGTTCCATTTAAACTTTTCCAGTCAAAGCCCTGCTTTTTAGCATTAGCCAAAAACATAGCATAAATAATTACGGCCGGACCATTAATAGTCATTGAAGTAGATATTTTATCTAAAGGAATATCCTTGTAAAGAATTTCAATATCTTGTAAACTATCAATCGCCACTCCACAAACTCCCACTTCGCCATGGGATTTGGTATTATCAGAATCATAACCCATTAGGGTTGGCAAATCAAAAGCCGTAGACAAACCAGTCTGACCCTGGCAAAGTAAGTACTTAAATCGTTCATTGGTTTCTTCCGGACCGCCAAATCCTGCAAATTGACGCATTGTCCAGACTTTACCCTGATACATGTCTTCATGAATTCCACGAGTATAAGGATATTGACCAGGATCACCTGATTTGGTTTCATAATCCCAATTTTGTAAATCGGCTTTCGTATAAACAGCTTTAACGGGAATACCTGAAATCGTTTCAAATTCCTTAGCCTTTAACTTAGTTAACTCACTTACCATAAATTCCCCCATAAGTATAAAAATGAAAAGATTTCATAAAATATTAATTGTATAAATCTTTGTATTAAATTACATGTTAATTAT
>DAHXLC010000154.1 GCA_027371815.1 Candidatus Melainabacteria bacterium
TAAAATACCAATTAGCTATTTTAAAATATTCATTATAACGTTCACTATCGCGCCATACCGTACTAAACATTGATGGCCTTTGGGCCTGATGCTCTTAGAGATCGATTAAGCGATAGTGGTGCTAAAGTATTAATTACTGACACCAATCTTAAGAGCCGAATTGATACAATTAAACCAAGCTTAACGGATCTTGAATCCATAGTTATCGTTGGAGCGGATCCAAGTAATTTAAGTCAAAACGAATATTCGTTTGAAGCCATAACCAGCTCTGAAGCAAAAACCTTTAACAATGCTCATATGCAATTAACGGATCCTCTCTACATCTTATATACTTCAGGTACAACTGGCAAACCCAAAGGTGTAGTTCACCTAAACAACGATCTTAAAAGCCAGCATATGACGACAAAATGGGTGTTAGATTTACGTGATGATGATATTTACTGGTGTACAGCTGATCCAGGCTGGGTCACCGGAACTGTCTACGGCATATATGGCCCATTAAGCAATGGTGCTTCAATGGTCTGTTTTGAGTCAGGTTTCAATGCCAAATTGTGGTATCAAACCTTACAAGATCTTAACATTACAGTCTGGTACACGTCTCCCACTGCCTTAAGAATGCTTATGAAAGAAGGTGATGCCTTAGTTAGGCAATATAATTTTAATTCTCTAAGACATATTTTGAGTGTCGGCGAGCCGTTAAATCCAGAAGTTATTCGCTGGGGTATGCAAGTTTATCGCTTGCCGATTCACGACAATTGGTGGCAAACTGAAACCGGATCGCAAATGATTAGTAATTTACCTTGCCTGCCAATTAAACCAGGCTCTATGGGTAAGCCTTTACCAGGAATTTATGCTGCTATCGTTGACGATGAAGGCAATGAGCTTGAGGCCGGGCATCTTGGCAAGCTAGTAATTAAACCCAACTGGCCATCAATGTTTAGTACGGTATGGCGCGATAGTGAACGTTATAATGAATATTTTAAAATAGCTAATTGGTATTTTACAGGCGATAATGCCTGGATGGATACTGATGGCTATTTTTGGTTTGTCGGACGTGCTGATGATGTAATTAATACAGCTGGACACCGTGTTGGTCCTTTTGAAGTTGAATCAGCATTACTTGAGCATGAATACATCATCGAAGCTGGTGTCATTGGTATTCCTGACGAAGAACGTGGCGAGATTATTAAAGCCTTTATTGTTTTAAAAGATGGTATTAAAGCCAATGAAGAAGTCTTAAAAAACATCAAAGATTTTATCAAAAAACAACTAGCCTTTCATGCCTATCCTCGCGAAATTGAAGTACGAGCAAAACTACCTAAAACTCGATCCGGCAAAATTATGCGCCGCCTTCTTAAGTCCGAGGAACTTGGCTTACCGCTTGGTGATCTTACTGGTCTTGAAGACTAATACTTTAGGATAAAGCAAAAAAATACTCACCTCAATAATTCAAGGTAAATAATTTAAATGAGCGTAACTGAATCAACATTAATTGATAGAATTCCACCCCAGTCCCTAGAAGCCGAACAAGCTGTACTGGGCTCATTATTAATTAGCGAAGATGCCCTAGCTCGTGTACTCGATCATTTGCAACCTGAGTTTTTCTATAAGAAATCACATCAGTTAATTTTTTCTAGCATGTTAGATCTATATGAAAAACATGAACCAATAGACATGGTTACCGTTTCGGAAAATCTTAAGAACAAAGGCCTCCTTGAACAAGTTGGTGACCGCAAATATATTAGTGAATTAGCCTATCAAGTATCAACGTCAGCTAATGTTGAGTACTATGCTAAAATTGTTCAGGAAAAATCAACGTTGCGCAGTTTAGCCAAAGCCGGATCGGATATAGCTGGTTACGCTTTTGATACCAATGACGCAGATGAAGCGCTGGACAAGGCGGAGCATGTGATTTTCACTCTAGCCCAAAGACGCAATATGCAACAGTTAGTACATATTAAAGATGTTGTTGAAGAATCCTTCCATAAAATTGAACAACGCTGGGAAAATCGTGATTCACTATCGGGGCTGGGCTCTGGCTTTTACGATTTAGATGCCTTAACGTCAGGATTTCAGCCATCCGATTTAATTATTATCGCAGCTAGACCATCTATGGGTAAAACTGCTTTTTGCTTAAATATCGCCCAAGAAATTGCCTGCGACCGCAAAATTCCTGTTGCCGTATTTAGCCTAGAAATGTCCCGTGAGCAACTTGTCCAAAGAATGCTCTGTGCTGAGGCTCAAGTTGATGCTGGGCGTGTGCGCACCGGCCATCTGCATACTAATGATTTTACCAGATTATTGCAGCATTTAAGAGATTTAAATTATCTGGATTGAGCCAAATAATAACTAAATCTAATTGAGCTGGGGCTGTATTAGTTAAATTATGACTATTTAAATAGCTTTTGATCCCTAAATTTAATTTTTGGATTTTAGG
>DAHXLC010000175.1 GCA_027371815.1 Candidatus Melainabacteria bacterium
CACGATCAAATCTAGCTTCAATTTGTTCAGCAATGATTTCAGTGTCAAATTCAAATTCACGTACTAAATAGCCAGATGGCATTTCTTTACATTAGCGTTCCTAAATTAGAAATTGCTCACCGCATTCCTGTTTCAGCTGGAACAATTGAATCACATCTTCCAACTGTTAAAACCAGAATTAATAAAACCAATGAAGTACTTCGTCAAGGTAAAGAAATCGCTATAAAGTAATTCCTTTAGTTAACTAAATATTCATTTATAATAAGGGTCAGTCTAACTGACCCTTATTTATGCTATAGTAAAATTAGCGAGATAAATTTTACAGACTTTTAGAGTTCGATGTTGGGTTTAGCTTAAATTATTTTAGGAATATTTTAAGGTAAGATTCAATTAAGGGTAATTATGATTAATGGATTTTTTACAATAGATTTTCATGTGCATATTCAAGATGCTGATACACAAAGTAAACTTTGCCCAGATGATCGCAAATCACTTTTTTTTCAACATGCTGTACCGTTGCTGGAGAGGGTTGCTCATTACAGTGAGCCTATCCATGATGAATTTGTAAATTATGTGGCCTTAAATTTACGTGATCCAATAAGTCGCTATTTTTATAATAAAACTGGCCAATTAGGTTTAATGGAAGTTTTACGTTTATTTAAAGTATATGATATTAATAGACTGTTATTTAAAATGCATAAATTAAAAATTGATCATGCTGTTATTCATTCATTAGAACCATTAACTTCAACACAAAATCTTTTAGATATAACGAGACCCTATGCTGATAAGTTTTCTATTTTTGCTTCAGTTGATCGTAATAACGAAGATCCGCTATTATATTTAACTAATTTACTAGCCAGTAATCGAATTAAAGGGTTTAAAATTCATCCTCAAGTAGGCGGCTATGCTTGTGGTGAATTATATGAAAAGGTTAAAGATATTGCAAATTTAGCCCAACAACATAATTTACCAATGATGTTTCATACTGGCCATATTCCTTCTGATTCCTTAACTGATTTACATGGCTGTTCTGAAGTAGAAGCTATTGAGCCATTAGTAGTTAATTTCCCTAAGGTTGATTTTATCTTAGCTCATATTGGTTGGGAATCCTGGCGGCATGTTTTAAACTTAGCCATGAAATATAAAAATGTTTATGTCGAAACATCTTGGCAGCCGGCTGCTGTAATTCGACGGGCTTGCGATAAGCTTGGAGCAGATAGGGTTATTTATGGATCAGATTTTCCGTTATTAAAACATGAAGCCAGTTTAAGGCAAGTTCAAAAAGCTTTATCTACTAAAGAATTAGCCTATGTGTTTTCAGCTAATTCAAGAAAATTATTAAAACTTACTAATTTGGCCAAATTAAATAATTATGATTTAGTGAGTAATTAGCTGTAATTTATACTTAATCAATTATGCTTAATATTTAGTGTGTTGCCAGTAATGGTTACGATGTTGTTATCTTGATTTGTACTAAGATGTTATGATTTAACCGCATTGCTTGTGAATTTTTGTTAGGTAACCCTTTAGGAATGTCTTTAGTATTGTTTAGTTATGATTTAACCGCATTGCTTGTGAATTCGTAGTTAGTTAATTATTGTATCTGATGGCTTTATCGGTGAATTAGCTCCTCTGATGGATTCTAAAACACCAATACTAAATAAATCAACTAATAAAGCTGTGCCACCATAGCTTAAAAAAGGTAATGGTACACCAGCTACTGGCATAATACCAATAGTCATCCCAATATTTAAGAAGACATGAAATAAGAACATACACATAATGCCAATGCTAAGGATACTTCCAGTTGGCTCATTTTTAGCAAGGTTAGCAATTTTAAGAGCTCTTAAGCAAAGTACTGTGTAAAGAATAATAATTAATGCAGAAATTTTAAAGCCTAATTCTTCACTAATAACGGCATAAATAAAATCTGTATGACGTTCAGGAATAAAAGCCCCCTGGCTTTGGTTACCTTTACCTAAACCACTTCCCATAAAGCCACCAGAACCAATAGCAATAAGACTTTGGAGGATATGGTATCCAGATCCCTTGGGATCTGTATAGGGATTGATAAAACTGGTAAGGCGTTTTTGCTGATAGTCTTTAAGTAAACCCCATAGATGTGGCCTAGCGTAGCCAAAACCAATATTGGCAATTAAGACCAAAATTATTAATAATGCCCGGAGTTTAAAATCCCAGAATTTACGGCGCCAAAATATAGCTAATATTAACATTAAACCAATGAGATAGTAATGCCAATATTGAATGTCAATAGCGTTAAAAATTAAACTTAATACTGGTGAGATAATTACGCCAATATCTGTTACTGTGGCTCCAGCATAATAAATCATGCCAATAAATACGGCACCAAAGGTTAATGAAGTACCTAAGTCTGGTTGTTTAAAAACTAAAATAGCTGGTGGTAAGATAATTAGACCGGTTTTAATGATATCAAAAAATGAATGAATACGGTAGCGGCCTAAATATAAGGCTAGAGTAAAAATTACGACAATTTTAGCTAGTTCTGAAGGCTGAATGGTTATTGGGCCAAGGCTTAACCATCTTTGCGCACCCATGGCGGAATGGCCTTTAACCATAACGGTAATTAACAAAATGAGGTTAATTATATATAAACTTATGATTACCGATCGGTTTAGCCAAACTTTATATGGCAGCAACCGAGCCATTATGAGTAAAACCAAACCTACCCATATAAATTGCTCTTGCTTTTGGGCATATGTTTTAGCAATTTGCGATAAGCTTAAAGTGGTTAGGCCAATATAAATCAAGCCAAATGTTACTATAAGTAATATCCAATCTGTATCTTTAATTATATTGGTTAATACAGCTTGTAAGTTGCTTTTAAATAATGAATTTTTATTCATGTCTAAATTATATACAAGTATTTTAATAAAGCCAAGAAAAAAAATTACTTTTTAGTAACAACCCTATGTTGTTAAATTATTTTGAACGCATTAACATAAAGTTTGCTGTCAAAAATGCCTTGCGTTCAAAATGCTTTAAGTCAAAATTCGTAGTAGTTGAATCTAATTCAAAATAGCGTGATACCACATGGACTAATTCTTCTTGCATACTTTCTAGTTTTCCAGCTGGCAACTCTAGGCGATCATGGAGAAGCATTGATTGCATTCGTTCTTTGGCAGTTATTTTGGGTGAATTTTGGTTGTTACTAAAAAGTAATTTTTTTTCTTGGCTTTATTAAAATACTTGTATATAATTTAGACATGAATAAAAATTCATTATTTAA
>DAHXLC010000195.1 GCA_027371815.1 Candidatus Melainabacteria bacterium
ATACCTCCAGCGGTTGTGCTTTGAGCCTGTATTGTAATTATTCCGCCAGTTGCAGCAATTGTAGCATTGCTGTTAATATTTATTGTACCGCCAGTAGTTACTAAATTTAAATTACCTAACGACACTGTCATTGATGAAGCAGAATCAACGGTTAAATTTCCACTAGCAGTTAAAGCTAAACTTTCTCCAATTGTCAAATGGCTGTTTGCGACTTGAGTTAAGGTGCCGGTTACCGATAAATCTAAAATTGCTGCTGTTGAACTGTTTAAGTTTAAAGAACTGCTATCAGTTAAATAAACGTTGGCAGAAGACTTAACGGTTAAATTAGCATCCGATATACTTAACGGGCTGGTTGAATTGCCAATATTGCCGTTTTGCATGTTGAAATTTATATTTTGGGCAGTTATGGTATTTATGGATGATGCCGCACTTATAATGGCGTCACCAAAAGTAGTTAAATCTACTGTACCACCACTTGTAATTGTACCAACAGCCAGGTTGCCAGTAAGATTTATGCCGGTTGTAGCAAGTGGATTAGTCAGAACTAAAGAAAATATCCCAGAATTAGGAATAATTATATTAGAACTTGATATACTTACGACTCCAGCATAACTATCACTTAAATAAGCACTATTACTAAGGTTAGCCGAATTAACGACTGCAGCAATATTTTGGCTATCTATTGTTAATGGATTATTTAAACCAGAACCTATAGAAACGACCGACCCTGCTGGAGCAGAATTAGCAACTAAAGTAATAGCGTTAGCTATAAGTGTATTTGAATTATCCGATTGGGTTATATTGCCATTTGCCGATAAAAAAATTAAACCAGATCCCGAATCGGTTCCAATAGCTAAAGAGCTTGTTATATTTATATTGCCAATAGTTGTATTAGACATAGTTAAGGCAAACGTGCCAGCTGAACCAATAACAATATTACCATTAGTTCCGCCACCAATATTGACTGTACCGTTATAGCCATCGTTTATATAAGCGCTAGCTGTAGTTACGGTAGTTCCTGTATTTACATTAAACGTTGGTGAATTAATATATATAGGTAAGATAATATTTGTTCCAATGTCACTGCCACTAGTTGTAATAGTTAATTTATCAGCTGAAGCAATTACACCATTTATATTAGCTGCTGGCAGACCACTACTAGAATTAATATTCACATTGCCATTATAACCAAGCGAGGCAATAGCATAAGTAGTATAAGGTGAACTTGTAAAATTCGTTGTATTATAATAGCTGCCAACATTTTGCGATACGTTTAAGCTAGTTGTAGAAATGCTTATAGCTCCAGCAGATCCAGCAGCTCCACCAAAGTTGGTTGTCCCATGATTAGTGCCTGGTCCAGATTCGCCAACGTTACCGCCGGTTAGTGGGCTATCTGACTGACCACCAAGACCAAAATTACTGCCATTAGAAGATCTGCCATTACCGCCAAAGCCGAAACCACCAGCTGTAGCATTAATGCTACCGGCAACGCCGCCAACGCCAGCTCCACCACCACCGCCAGCGTTAGTATAATTACTGCCACCGCCGCCTCCGTATATACCACCGCCGCCACCAGCTCCATAATAATCACCACCACCACCGCCGCCACCAAAACTACCACCACCACCGCCACCATTAGTGCTATTGCCAGCACTACCACCGCCACCGCCACTAGCTAATAGTGGCCCAGCTACATTTATTGAAGCGCCAGAAGTTAAAGCATTTAAGGTGATAAATCCGGCACTGCCACCGTTGCCGCCATTACCAACGGTGCCATTACTACCACCGCCACCACCGCCACCGCCACCAGATGTATTGATATCGCCATTTACAGTTATGTTTGAGTTAGTAGAAGATAAATTTACACTACCACCATTACCACCATTAGAGCCGTTACTGGCTATGCTTAACGTATTACTATCGCCACCACCACCGCCACCGCCATAGGTTTCGATAGAATTTATGACAATACTAGAACTGGCCTTTATAGAAACATTACCACCATTAGTACCGTTATCTGGGATATAATTATTAGAACTATTGGCCCCAGCGCTGCCATAGCCAGATGTGTCAATATTGGCTATGGCTAGGCTACCTGTATTGACAGCGCCTGAATTAGCACTGATATTTATATTACCGCTATTAGATTGAAATGAAATAAAACTCAAATCAATATTTCCACCAGCACTACTGGCACCAGCTGTTAACGATATATTGCCACCAGGTAAATTATAGCCAGTTGTATTGCTGGCATTAAGTAAGCTTGAACTCGTAATTGAGCTGGCTGTAATATTTTCAGCAGCTGATACGGTAAAATTACCTCCATTGGTATTATAGGTTGCAGATGTAAAGAAACCAGACAAGTCAACGTTACCATTGAGTGAAGTTAAACTTGTGTTATAAAAACCAATTGGAGTTGTTGTCGTTATATTACCAGAATTAGTTAGATCAATTGTTGAAATCTTATTAGCTGATGAACTAAAAGATATTGCCAAATTAGTGCTGGTATTACTAATAAAGGCATTGCCAGAATTAGCGTCGTTTAAGCCCAGCGATAAATTATTTGTTGCTGTATTTAAATAATTGGTAACTGACCCTATTGAACCAGTATTGGTGTTTATGCTGATATTATTAGCACTTAATAAATTATTATTTGGAACTAAAGCCTGCCCTGAGTATATAGTTATTGCACTACCGGTACTTGCTTGAGATCCGGTCAAACTCCCATTAAGTATAATATTATCAGGCGTTAAACTATTCGAATTAGCAGTTATAGTTTGACCAGAACCTATTGTACCGGTTGTATCAAAAGTTACGGTTTGACTTGTGGGGTTAGCTGTATATAAATTAATATTACCACTACCACTTCCAGAGCCACCGGTGGTATTTATTGCGCCAATTTCAATTCCGGTTGTAGGACTAATTACATTAGCTGTACTTATAAGGGTTACATTGCCATTTGTTCCAGTACCAGTACCACCAGTTGTAATTTCATAATTAGTTGTGCCATTGCTAGTTAGAATTTGCCCACCAGTATTACCATTGCTTTGAGCTAAAAGTGTTACATTACCGCCATTGCCATTTGTTCCAGTTCCATTGGTCACAATAATATTGCTTAAACTAGCTAAAGTATTATTGGTAACCAGGTCAATATTACCACCAGTATTACCGGTTGTAGCGCCTAAAACAACTGTTACAGTTGAAGTGGCTGGATTGCCTCCAGTTGGAATGGTACTTGAATTAATGCTACCGCCAGTAACATTACTACCAACACCAGCTATTAATGTTACATTGCCAGCATTACCACTGGTTTGCGTGGTATTTATTGACGCACTTGAATTAGTGGCAACATTAATATTACCACTAGCTATAATAGCTAGATTATTTCCAGATGTAGTTATTGCTCCATTTAAGGTAATATTACCAGCTGTATTAACAAATGTAGGATCGCCTTTAATATTAGCGTTGCCAATAATCATATCATTAGAACTGGTAGCTAATTGAGCTCCATTATTGGCATAAAAGTTTTCTGTACCATTTACATTGTCAATAAATCCTTGGATAGAACCATTGCCTGAATTTATATTTAAGGTATTACTTAAAAAATTACCATAAGCTAAATTTATACCGTTACTAGCTTGTAAAGTTGTGTCAGTAATATTTATACTGCCATTTATGGCTTCAATATTACTATTACTTGTGCCTGTTAAATATAAATTATTACTGGTAGTAATGTTAACGTTGTCATTTGTCGAAGCTAATAAACCAGCATTAAAAACTACACTGCTATCTATATTTAAATTATTAGAACTAGTTATATTACCTTCATTAATAAGGGCATTAGCTGTTAAAGTAAGTGAATTGGCAGACGTTATTTGTCCTTCTATTCCATTGAATAGTATATTAGCTGCGATTGTATCGTTATGCCCGATTACAATAATATCGCCAAAATTAGCTAAATTGCCTGTAAGTGTTAAATTAGCCACATTGTCAATTAAAGTTACACCATTGGGTATTTCTAAAGTACCAGGATGATTGCCTAAATCATTTATACTAAGTTTGCCACCTATGGCCTGACCAAGACTATTTAAGGTAAGCGTCTGATTACCATCATTTAATACTTCTTTTAAAGCTATGGCTTCAGCTGGGGTTAAAATTGAATTGTTAGTAACCTCAACGTTATGGCTGCCAAGGTTTAAACTTGCGTCATGGTTTAAATTGCTTACGGCTACTGAATGAATAATTGAGTTAAGGTTTAAATTAGACAATATTAAACTAGATAAAATTTGAGCAATATCGTAATGCTGATTAATTACCGCTGCGTTAATATTTGTTGAATCAGGGTTGGCTAAAGTATGGGCGCTACCATCTAAAGAATGATTGATTAAATGGTTACTTGTATTGGCTGGATTATCAACCACTTGAGCTAAAGCAATTGATGACAATTGGGTAAAAGTAAATGTTAAACATAATATTAAACCTAAAAATTGTTTATAGTTAAGAAAATAAATATTTTTAAAAAATTTTTCGGCCAAAAATATTAGTGTATTAAAATTGACGCTTGTTAATTTAAACTTTAAAACAATTTTAGACTTACACAAATAATTTTTTAGCGAAGATTCACATTGGTTACCACAGTTTAAAGCAGGGAACATTTTTACTCCAATACACAAAAGTTACATTTTATAATTCGTATAATTTTAATAGCACACTGACGGGTAATTTAACTTAACTATATTTAATTAAAATATAATTTAATTGGTAAAAATGATTTTTTGTTTTTCATTTGGTTATCCTAAAGAATTCAGGTTGAAAATGTGTGTAATTGATACGCGAATAAAAGGTTAAATAGAATTTAAATTTCTTGGGCTCTAAATATAAAAAATAGCTATTACGATCTTATTGTTTATAAAATTAAGGGTTTTTACTGCCAGATTTTATATCTATATTAAGCCGATTGTATTTACTCATGGTTTGGCTTAAGGTAAATGTCAAGTATTGTTGTTTTTGTAAATATGATTAAAATTAAAAATGTTATTAAATAATTAAAAATTACAATTCAACACTTTAAAAATAAAACTAGAAAGGCAAACAATTTAATGGAACAAGGTAAACTCATAACAAAATTGGCTCAAAGATTAGAGGAATTAAAGAATAAAGAATACAGTTATATTGCCGATGAATTATATTCAGTTGAAGCGATGACTAATCCAATTTATCGGGAGGAATTAGAAAAAATGTATATGTTTGATCCTTTAAACCCTTTGACGGCTCAAAATTAAATTTTAAATCGGTCATATATTATCTCTGTAAAAATAAAATGTAGTTAAAGTTAATTTTTAACTACATTTTATTTTGGTCCATAAATCATTATAGTTGTAAACAAATTCACCAATATCAATTAATTCTTCGCATTTATCCAGAGCTTTATCATTAGGATAAAAGTTTGGGTCATTAATAATTTCCTGGGGCATAATTTTTAAGGCGGCCTGATTAGCTGTTGAATAGCCATTGAAGATAGCATTGGTTTTGGCAATTTGAGGATCAAGCATAAAATTAATCCATTTGTAGGCCAGATCAATATTGGCAGCTCCCTTTGGGATGCACCAATTGTCTGTCCAAAAAGATGTGCCATTTTGCGGAATTCGATATTCAATATTTTTATTTTGACGCCGAGCCTGATACACGTCTCCACTAAAAGCTAGTGACAGATAACTATCTTCACTGGCTAGCTGGATTATGACTTGATCACAGGTATAGCACATGACCAGTGGTTTTTGTTGAATTAAATCATTGCTAGCTTGGTTAAGCTCATTAATATTGGTTGAATTATACGAATGATTAAGTCGTTTTAAGGCAAAGCCAAGTGTTTCCCTGGGATCGTCTAAAAGTGTCATATAGCCCTTAAATCCGTTGTTAAAAAAAATATCAAAATCAGTTGGTCCATATTTTTTTATTTGTGAACTTACGGATAAATTTTGTAAGGTTTGCTGATTATAGCCAATTCCAGTTGTACCCCAGGAAAAGGGGACGCTAAAGTTTAAGTTGAAATCTATTTTACTGTCAAAAAAACGTTTGTTTATATTTTTAAGATTAGGAATTCGTTCTTTATCTATTTTGTTTAAGAGATTTAATTTGAGCAGTTGGCTAAGCATATAACTAGTTGGTACAATAATATCATAATGATTTTTACTGGCTTGAAGTTTTGCCAATAAGGCTTCATTGCTGGCAAATGTATCATAGTTAACTTTTACTTGATATTTTTTTTCAAATTCAGTTATTATTTGCGGATGAATATAATCTGCCCAATTACATAAATTTAAAATCGAATTGTGAGTTTGGTTAGGTTTAGAACTGTTACAACCAGTTGCGGTTATTAGTGAAAGACTTAACCATTTTAAAAAATTACGGCGATTTATGTTCATTGCTTAATCCTCAAATACGATGATATCAGCTGGATTAATACTAAGCCAAATTTGACTATCAATTTGATAGTTTACTGAACTAGTATCAATAGCTTTAATTAAGGTTGATTCATTTATTTTTAAACTATAGACAGTATAGCCTCCTTGATATTGACTACGAATTATAGTGGCAGGAAACTGATTTTTGCTATTAGAAATTTTTTTAAGATTGAGCCTGACCTTTTCAAGCCTTATGGATAGGGTTATTAATGAATTCGTCAAGCTTGACTGATTGATAACAAGCTGTATTCCGGTATTTATTTCAACAAGCAATTCGTTAGCTGAATTTCCAATAATTTGACCGGTTAATAAATTGGTATTACCAATAAATTTGGCAATAAATTTGGTTTCTGGTTGATCATAGATTTGACTGGCACTGGCAAATTGTTCTAGAATGCCATTGTTTATGATAGCGATGCGTTTAGATAAAGATAAAGCATCATTTTGATCATGGGTTACCATTATAAAAGTCATGTTTAATTGTTTTTGTAAATAAATTAATTCATCTTTCATTTCATCACGAATTTGTTGATCCAATGCTGATAAAGGCTCATCTAATAGGAGCACCAATGGCTCGTTGACAATAGCCCTGGCAATGGCTACTCTTTGCTGTTGTCCTCCGGATAGCTGGTGTGGATAACGATTGTCATAACCACTAAGTTTTACTAAATTTAAGGCATGGTAAACGACATCTTTGATTTTGTTTTGAGAAAGTTTGCGTTTAATTTTTAAGCCAAAAGCAATATTTTCAAAAACATTCATATGAGGGAATAAAGCATAATTTTGAAAGACCATATTAATAGGACGTTTATATGGGGCAATATTAGTGATATCATTATCAGCTAACAAAATTTGACCCGAGTCAGATTCTTCCAGTCCGGCTAACATTCTTAATAATGTCGTCTTGCCTGAGCCGGATGGGCCAAGAATACTGATAAATTCACCTGATTCAATTTGCAGATTAATATTTGTTACTGCAGGCGTATTTTGATATGTTTTACATAAATTGCGAGTTTCAATAACGAATTTATTCAATATTTATTCCTTTAAAAAATCATTACCGAGCATTTCTTTAATTAAAAACGCAATTTTTAAATCTAGTAATACTTCTTGCGAATCAATATCACGTTTTAAAATATCAACAATTTGTTCAAGTCGATAATTTAATGTATGACGATGAATAAATAAGGCTCTTGCTGCTGAATTTAAATTAGCACCATGTTCAAGATAAATTTTTAAACTATTAACTAATTCACTTTCCCATTCCTCATCATATTTTTCTAAGGCTTGTAGATTTTCCATATAATAATTTTTAAGTTCAGGGTGATCAATAATTAAATATAAAAGTAGTCGGACGCCAAGATTGGGGTAATAATAAACAAATTCGTTAAAGTCTTGGGTATTAATCATCGAACCAATGATAAGGGCTTGTCTAGCTTCTTTATATATTTTTGGCAATTCGAAAATGTTATTTGCTGGTCTACCAATGCCAATTTGCAAGAGATCCTGATTAATTACTGATTTTAAGGTGGCCACACTATTCATAATCAGATCTTGAAAATTTTCTGATTTGGAAGCTGTATAAAATGACATTAAAAAGACATGGGTATTTTCAACTACAGTATAAATAATATTCTTATCCAATAGCCTAGGTCCGGTTTCAATCGGTATAGGTGTATTGCAGGCCAGAACCAGAATATGCTCACAAAGATCAAGACTAAAATGTCTTTCCAGGTTTTCAATTGCATCGACGGACAACTCGCGACCAGTTAGTAATTCATTGAGAATATTAAATTGACTATTCGTAAATATTGTACTTTCCTGGGTTTTAACTTTAAAGTAAATACTGGTAGCTAAATTAATTGCTCTTAAATAAATCAGGTTTTGGTTAAGATCGCCGTGGTTGTTTGTTTCGATAGTTACATAGGCCACCACGATATCATTAACGGTTATGGGCATGGTCAGATGATTTAAATATTCAATGGTAAGATTGGTTAATTGATGAGGATTGGTTTTTTTTACTTGGTCAAGAATTTTTTGTTTTTCTTTGGACTTTAGTTCCAAGATTTTTGAGTCAGTTTGGGCGATAAATTTAGCATTTTGAATAAGGCAAGATATGTTTAAATTATTTTGGCAATATTCTACTAACCCTTTAAGTCCTAAGCTAATGACAATGTCAAAGAGCAAGGTTTGAAGTTTGTGGTTATTTAACAGTAATTCCTGGATTAAAGTTGGTTTTAATAGCTGGATTATTTCTGTGGAGTCGATTAGTTCAGAAAAAGAAATTAAGGGAATGTCGAGGTCTTCACAACTACTGATAATAGATTTTAAATTTTTAGAAAATTTATCTCGAGTTAAATTAGCTGAAGTTAAATTCTTACAGGCTAATTCAAGGCAGCCATTATTTTTACTGTATAGGGCAATTCCTGACAAATTTGTATTTAATAATTTTATATTGGTAATTAAGTCATCTAATTCAGCAATAACTAAGTCTCCAGCTTTACAGTGAGCATTTAATAATACGATATCACTGACAAAACGTTGCTTAAGTATATCTTTACCAGTAAGAACCTTATAACTGGAACTATCAGTTTTTTGGAGTAATTGAGCTAATTCTGGAAGATGATGAAATTTGCTGGTTTGCATAAATTACCAAAGTCTTTAATCCTTTGACAAAAATTCAATTTGAATCTTATCTATATTATATTACAAAATTAGATTAAAAGTTTTTAATATTTGCATTTTTAATCTTAAAACTATTGCTGAAATTGGTTTTTTAAGACAAAATTAATACACTCTTATTTTTCCCAATTTTACTAGAAAGAATTTTTATGAACAAACATATTGAAGCATTTGACAATCGTTTAATTAATCTGTTTACTACCAAAGCTCAGGAATTTCACGAATATTCTGAGCAAAATCCTGTGACAGCTCCGGTTATTATCCAAATTGCCCAATTATACAATGATCTTATTAATTTACTTAAGCAATAGTTGTATTAGTATTTTAACCATAGACTATTTTAGCTAAATAAGTTAAATTACCAAGTTATCAGTACGATTAACTTGGTGATTTTTTATGGATATATTTTCAATTTCATTTATCTTTCTAGCTATTCCTATGGTGCTATTACTTATTAGCGAACCAAATATATTAAAAAATACCTTCACTAAGAAAATTGAAGTTGTTGGACCTAGTTACTGGGGAAATTATAGTGGTGCAAATCAGACTGAAGCCAGAAATTTAAAATGTATTGAAATTCATAAATCTCAGTTAAGAGAAAAAGTTGTTGCTGGCAGTATCTCTTATATGGGTGGGAAAAATAGTGGTTCTAAGTAATTTAAAATCTTCAATCAAGCAAATTGGTTTTTATGGATAAGGTTATTGTGGTTCAAAACTTTTGGCTAAATTTAATATTTTTAGTATTTTGGGGATGTTTAAGTCTTGCTAATGTCTATGCGTGTCCATCTAGTGAAATAAAGCCGTTAGCTCAAAAACCTAGTGAAATTGATTATGTTCAAGGCGTGCAATATGCTTTAAGTCCAAACTATACCGATGACCTTGAAAATACGGTGCAATTGGCTGAAAAATTTTGTAATGATTATCGTCAACAAAATCCTGATAGTAAAAATTTGGCTATTGTTAGTGATTTAGATGAAACGCTTTTAGATAATCGGCCGTTTTATAAAGTTAATCCAAAATTTAATCATAAAGCCTATCATGAATGGGTGATTAGTAATGTTGCCCCTTTACTTGAGCCCACCGCTAAATTTTTAAGTCGCGAACGTAAAAATGGTTATGCGGTCTTTTTGTTAACCGGCAGGCGTGAGCGAGATAGAGTGGCAACAACTTATAACTTAGTTAAACAAAATGTTGATTATGATGGCTTATTTTTAAAACCCAATGATTTTAAAGGCCATGCCTATGATTTTAAAACTAATGTGCGTAAAGCCATTGAAGATATGGGTTTTAAAATTGTGGAAAATATCGGAGATCAGGTCAGTGACTTATATGGAGGTTATGCTATTGACTGCGTTAAACTACCTAATAAAATTTATTTTGTTCCTTAGTTAAGCCGTTCAGCTAATTTTTCGTGGTGCTAATATTTTATTAGGAGTAGTTGTTGTTAATGGTTTGACGCTGGTTTTTTGCTTGCGCATGAACCAAAGCATTATGGCTCTAGCAAGTTTGGCTGGTGAATGGTGCGTTAGATTCTTTTCGTTAACCAGATTGCGTTTGACTATTTCAATACTGGACTGAATAAATTTAGTGTGGTCAATTTTAACAAGTTCAATTTGATCATTATTTAAAAGGTTTTGCGGTATTTCATTAATTAAAATGGCATTAACCAGATTTTCAGGTTTGACTTCGTTAGTGGTATGATTAAATAAAGCTTGAAGATGATCATATGCAGTGTAATTAAGGGTTTCACCTTTTTGATTAGCTACGTTACAAATAAAGATTTTATAGCCTTTAGCTTGATTAATAGCATTAGTTATAGCTTTAACGAGAAAATTAGGAATA
Organism: Candidatus Melainabacteria bacterium; assembly: GCA_027371815.1. Taxonomy (GTDB): domain Bacteria; phylum Cyanobacteriota; class Vampirovibrionia; order Obscuribacterales; family JAKAZS01; genus JAKAZS01. Next base: position 10,989 of record DAHXLC010000195.1, read on the forward strand.
ATTGATGTGTATAGGCTGCCTGGTCCAATAACGATTAGATCGGCATTTAAGATGGCATTGAGTGTTTCTGGAACGGGTAAAGGATTTTTGGGTTCACAAAAAATTTGTTTAATTTGGCTATTGGCTTGTGTTATATGTGATTCACCCTGTACAATCCGGCCATCTTCTAATTCGGCAATTAACGTAACTGGAGTTAATGATGAAGGTAATACTTGACCGCGACTGTTTAAGACCCGACTGGCAACTTTAGTAGCTTCAATCATGTCGCCATGGGTAATGGCACATAATGCTGATAGAAATAAATTGCCAAAACTGTGTCCTGATAATCCTTCACCTGATTGAAAGCGATAATTGAATAATTCGGTTACAATTTTTTGTTCATCAGCTAAAGCAGTTATGCAATGGCGAATATCACCTGGGGGAATAACCCCTAGTTCTTCACGCAAACGCCCAGAACTGCCACCGTCATCACCTACAGTTACGATAGCGGTCAGATTGTTGGTATAGGTTTTAAGCCCGGTTAATAAATTAGCTAATCCTGTGCCGCCACCAATTACCACAATTTTGGGACCACTTTCCAGATGGCGTTTCTTGAACAAAGCGTCAGCTATAGCTTCACGATCTGAAGGTAAATAAGCTCCTAGTACGGATAAGGTTACTCTGGCTACGGCAATGCAAACAGCAAAGATGCCAATTGCAATAACGATAATACCACTAATGCGATGGGGTAGAACGTCAGCGGCATGTTCAGCTAATTCGCGTAAAAATATTCCTGATAAAGTAATGGGGTGATAGCCCAGTAATAATAGTACCCCAATAACGATGCCGGTAATTCCAATAATAATAGTTAAAATCCAGCGTTTTAAGCCGGGCAAAATTAGGTATCTGAATTTGTAGTTAAACGAAGCTTTCATATCAATTCATTTTACATCAACGGGGTTATATTTTTTTTCTAGGTGTAATTCACGATGTTTTATTATTAAATTAAAACCAGGAAACTTTTGACTTATTTGGGTCGCCAGCGTTTCAACAATAGCAACCGAACGGTGTTGACCGCCAGTACAGCCTATGGCTAAAATAAAATCACCGTCAAGTTTAAGCATTATTTTGTCCAATTGCTTAGTTAACATGGATAAGACGTCAGAAATAAATTCTTGGGCGCTAACTTGGTTTAAAACATAGTTTTTGACTTCAAGATCGAGGCCAGTTAAATCTCTTAGGGTCGGCTCCCAAAAAGGATTGTCGAGAAAGCGGACATCAAACAACATATTTGACTGGATAATTCTTTGTGATTTGTAGCCAAAAGAAGTAATTATTATTGATTGACGGTGATTATTTGCAGGCATTTAGGTAGTTAATTATATATTTATAGCTTAATTAATTAGGTTAAACTTAGCTTACAATTAATTAAACATTAGGCATTTACTAATTCGTTTGCATTAATTGCTACGGGAGTTTTTGGTTCAGGTTCAATGATATCACCATCTAGAAAGCCATGTTTAGTTAATTCTAGATCGGCCGATAATTTTGAAATAGGTTTGTCGATAAATAAGGCTCCTTCCAGATGATCAATTTCATGTTGGATCGCCCTACTTAATAAACCGCCTTTAACATCTATTTTTTGATCTTTGCCATTAATATTTTGAAATTTAACAATTATATTTTCCGCACGTTTAACTTCAAAAAATACGCCTGGAAAACTTAGACAGCCCTCGAGACCAATCATTTCACCACTAGCGCTTAAAATTTTGGGATTGATAAAGACCATGGGTCGTTTTGGTTCGTTTTCACCGGCTGTATCAATGATGAGAATTTGCTTGGACACACCAATTTGAGGAGCCGCTAGACCTACACCATCAGCTTGGTACATTGTATCAAACATATCCTGTACAAGTTTGCGTAAACTTGTATCAAATTTAGTGATTTTTTTAGTTGGTTGTCTTAAAATTTCGTCTGGATATTGCCTGATTTCTAAACTAGCCATATAACCCTCCAGTTATTGTAATGCTTGCTGAATTAATGAAAGTTAATTATGTTTTAACGGATTACCTGTTTATTTTAATTATATTTAATTATACTATAAAAGCTTGGAAAATGCTAGAATAATTACGTTAAAGTAAAGGATTTAACGCTGGTATAGGGTTGATTTTAGGCTTTACTGATTTACATTATTTTATACTAGTTGAGCAATTATGAAATTATTAATTATTTTATTTACTTTTTTTTTAATCCCAATTGAGGTTTTTGCTGATTCTATGCCTATTGTTTGTGGTCATCGGGGCGCTAGTCATTTGGCTTGTGAAAATACTTTGCCAGCCTTTCAAAAATGTTTAGATTTAAACATTCCAGTTATTGAATTAGATGTCCACCAATGTAAAAGTGGACAAATTGTGGTGATTCATGATGATACTGTTGATCGCACGACTAATGGTAAAGGTCTAGTGAAAAATTTGAATTGGAACGATTTAGCTAAATTAAATATTAAAGCAAATCATTTTAAGGATCTGCCCATAATTAAATTACCTTTACTATCTCAAGTTTTAGAGCTTATTAGCGGCAAGCTGATTATTAACATTGAAATTAAGGGTTATACACCAAGTTTAGTTCAAGGTGTTTTAAATAATTTAAAATATTATCCGGATAATTCCAAAATAATAATTTCATCATTTGAGTATGATGCTTTAAAAGAAGTCTATCGCCTTAATCAACACCTGAAATTAGCTGTACTTACTGAACATCAGCATTTTGCTGACGTTGCGGATAAATTGGCTCAAATTAAAGCCGTGTCTTGGAATCCTGATTTTGAGACGCTTAATGCTAATGATGTCACGGCTTGTCATAATCAGCATTACCAAGTTTGGGTATGGACAATTGATAGTTTAGCTGATTATCAAAAAGCTCTGGATTTAAAAGTTGATGCCATCATAACTAATGAACCTGATAAATTAATTAAGTTTTTGCAAAAGCTTAATTAATTTAGCGATGACTTTGGGGCTTAATTTTCCTTGAAGGTAAATAATTAGTAGTAATTTTAGGTTAAAGCAGATGTGTTAGCTTTGTTGAACTTAGAATGTGTATTTACATCATCTATTTGGTTTGGGTCAATTATTGGCCGATGGGTGTTGACGTGACTTGGTTTATTATTAAAGGCCTTGGCATATTCTTTAGACCGTTTAGCTTGTTCAAGAGCTTTTTCGGCAATGCTACCATCGGTCTCATCGGCAGCAGCCGATTGACCAACAATGACCTGTCCGCTTTCACCAGCAACACCAGCAGTTGCCATAGCACTTTCACCAGCAGCGTTAGCCGTTAAAACAGCACCTTCACTTGCTGCAGTAGCAGTTGCAATTGTACCTTCAGTAGTACTGGTAGCTGAAAAGGCCGCAACCGTGCCGGCTCCTGCATCTGCGACCAGCCCGCCGCCCAGCATAGTAGCTCCAACTCTAGCTAATGAACCACCAAAATGTTCAAGTTGGGCTTTGGCTTTTTCTTGTTGTGTTTCTGTAGTGCCGTTATGATTATATTCAGTGGCAATGGAATGACCAAGTACTTGTGCGCCATGAAAAATAGCTTGGCGATGTTCGTAGATTTCACCAGCGGCAAGAACTGCAGCGCCTCCGACAACGACAAATGGAGCAGCGGCAACGCCAGCCGCCGCCAGGCCAATTGTAGCCGTAACAGCGATACCGCCAATAACAGCACCTTTTACGACATCTTTAGCTAACTGTACCGGATGGTCGTCAACTTCCTTGACCAGGCCATCGGTAATATCATTGGCAACTCGGCCAATATGACCACCATGAGCAATGTTTTCCGTTGGCATGACAAAAGTACCGGTGTCACCGGCGAGTTGAAGTTCCAGATTGGTTGTACTAGTATCAGTAATTTTAGCAGAGTTAGGTTTATGACTAGTATCTGTTGGCCCAGATTCTGGTGTAGGTTTAGCTTCTGCTATACCTTTTTGCAAGGCTTGTAAGTCGGTATTTTGAGTATGAGTTGGCTTAGCGTTTATTTCTGCTGGTGAATTGTGTAAGCTGTTTGCCGAACCAGCGATTATGGCAAAACCATTAAGTTTGGGTTTATGAGTAGCCGGTTTACTTGGCTTATCTTGAATATCGTGAAAACGATTGCTTTCTGGTAAGGTCATATTTGATCCTTAATAAAGAATAAAAGGTAGTAAATTGATAGAAATGTTAAAAAAAATTAATGGGAGTATCGCTAAGTATATTGGAATACTTGGGTTGTTGTCAAGGTTTTTCTAGGAATTTAAGGTTAATTTTTATCGGTAAGTTGGGTTTGAAAAAAACATATTTCAAATTTGATTAAATAAGCATTTTAAATGCAAGAATCACACTTCTCATTTTTATTGTCAGTATTGGTTTTTTCGACTTGTATCGTAGTGTGGTGAAGATGAAAGTCATTATTAAGTACTTGAGTTACTTTGTTTAATACCTCAGTAGAAGGAATTTGATTGTCGATTAAGACATGGCCAGACATAGAATCCAGTCCGGAAGTTATTGTCCAAACATGAATATCATGTACATCAATAACTCCAGGGATACTTAAAATAGCTTTATGTAAATCATTTAAATTTATATGGCCAGGACTTCCTTCCATCAGAATATGAGTGCACTCGCAGATTAATAGCCAGGTTCGATAAAGTATCGCTAAAGCAATCAGGGCACTAATGATTGCATCAATTTGATACCAGTGAGTAAAATAACTGATTGCCGATGAAAGAATTACGCCAAAAGTTGCATATAAATCACTTAATAGTTCAAGATAAATTGTTTTAACATTTAAAGAACTAGTTGAATCGGATCCGAGTATTTTTAGTGAAAAAATATTGACAAGAACCCCTATTAGAGCAACAAAAAACACGGATCCACTGGCAATGACTTCAGGATGCTTAAAGCGATTATAAGATTCATATAATATTACGGCCGTAATTATTACTAGCACTAAGGCGTTAATAAAACTAACCAAGATTTCACTGCGATAATAACCATAAGTTTTGCCGGCTGTTGCTGGTTTGGTTGTAAACCAAATAGCTAATAGGGCAAGTAGTATGCCTCCTGCATCACTAAGCATGTGTCCGGCATCAGCTATTAGAGATAATGAATGGCTATAATAACCGGTTATAACTTCGGCTAACATGTATAAAAAGATTACGGCTAAAACGCTAAGCATTTTATCTTTACTGGCATTACGATCCATGTTGTGATGATGAGTGTGCATTTGTCGATTTATTATTAATGATTTACGTTGATCTGATAAGTTTTATTTTTACGGTGAGAAATTTTTAGAGAATAATATTCAGTTAAGTATTGAGTGGTTTGAGTTCGTTGTAATTAGGGATAACTAATTGTTTTGATAAAGTAAATTAATGGTATTAATATCACGCTGGCTTAATTCCTTATGTTGATCGGTAAGCGGAGTTGAAAAATACATTATATCATCTGGATTGGTCGAGTGGCCACCTATGCCAATAGCATGACCGATTTCATGAAGGCAGATGGCATGAAGTCGATTCTTTGATAAAGCTGGTGTGTTGTTGATACTTAGCGTTAATAAATCTATCGTGGCTTTTATGATACCTGTATTATTGCGGGTGATTTGAGTGTTACCAGCTTCAGCTCCATCTTTGAATTTATCGACATCATCAATCCAGTTACAAATTATATTGGCTTCGTTATTATTGTCGGTAAAAACAAATTTAATTTTTCCCTTACTAACTTCTTGGTAGTCTTGAAAAGCTTCAATTAATGTAGGTTTAAAGAAATCCTGGTATCCGTTAATGCTTTGCCCGTTAGCGATAAAAACTTTAAGGGGCATTAGGCTTTTTGGCCATGTATTCCTGTCATTGAGCGGAATTTCATTAAGATAATTACTTTGATTGTTAGTATTGGCTTCTTTAGCTTGAATTAAAGATTGACTTTCAATACCGGTTAAAAGTTTTTTTACTTGATCGCAGCTGCGATCCGCGGGGAACCGTTTTAAGAATTCTTTGTAGGTATTAATACACTCATTTAAGTGTCCGCTTGATTGAAAGATACCGCCTAAACATAACCAGGATGAGCTAAAGGTAGGGTTTAAATTAATGGCTTCTTCTAATTCATTTGCTGCATTATCAAATTGATTGACTTTGGCTAAGGCGATGCCTAAATTATAATGTGCCTGGTAAAGTTTTGGACCTAGTTTTATGGCTTGAGTTAGGGTTTCTACTGCTGCTGAATTTTGGTTTTCCCTTAACAGGTTAACCCCTTGATTGACCAGCACTGAGGCTTGATATTCTTGTTGGGTAACCGCTACATTGCCATTAAAATACGTTTCATCAGCCAAGGCTGTATTTATACCTAATGTTGTTAAGTATAAAGTAAGCATAAAATGTCTTATGGTTGGACAGTGCATAAAATTATTTAGGCAAGACTGACTTGAGCTTTTGGTTCGTGATTATTTAAGCAATCAATGCCAGGTAAACTCTTTCCTTCTAAATATTCTAAAGTTGCGCCACCACCAGTTGCTACATGAGTCAAAGTCTTAAAATCGATATTTTTAGCTTTTAAAGCGGCCAGGGAATCACCGCCACCAACAATAGTTTTAACTCCAGTTTTAGTTAGTTCTACTAAGGTGTCAATGGTTGTAAAAGTGCCACTTTCGAACCCTGGTTCTTCAAACACCCCAAGTGGACCATTCCAGAAAATAGTTTTACAGCTTTGCAATGCGGTTCTTATTTCGGATTGGCTTAATTTACCAATATCTAAACCCATTAAATCATCAGTTATACTGTTAATATCTAAACAAATAGCATTTTTGCCGTCTTTAATACTGCTCGCTGCGATAACATCCTGGGGTAACAAAATTTTTACATTTTGGGCACAAGCTTTATTTAATAAATTACGGCAATAGTCCAGATAATCATTCTCCACTAGTGATTTGCCTATGTTATGACCTTGAGCTTTTAAGAAGGTAAACGCCATAGCGCCACCAATGATTAATAGATCAACATTATTAATTAAATTATCTAAAAGACTTATTTTCGTGGATACTTTACTGCCACCAATAATGACGGCAAAGGGACGGCTGGGGTTTTTAAGGCAGGTATTTAAGGCTTTCAGTTCTTGATCAACTAAATCACCAGCTAAGGCAATTTTTATTTTTTGAGTAATGCCAGCTGTTGATGCATGCGCTCGATGGGAAGTGCCAAAGGCATCATTGACATAAATATCGGCTAGTTTAGCTAAGAAGTTAGCAAAATCAAGATCATTCTTTTCTTCTTCGGGATAAAAACGAATGTTTTCAAGCATGCAAATACTGCCATTAGGAAGTGCATTAATAGTCGACATTGTGTTTTCACTAATTGGCTCAGCCATAAAATGAATTTCTTGGTTGGTAAGTTTATGCAATTGCTTAGCTATTGGTAAAAGAGTTAGGTTTTTATCAATCCCTTTAGGTCTGCCTAAATGCGAAACGAGGATTACACGGGCTCCATTTTTGACTAAGTATTCAATAGTTGGTAGGCTAGATTTTATTCTGGTATCATCGGTAATGATACCATCTTTTAAAGGTACATTAAAGTCAACTCTGACCAGTACGCGTTTGCCTCTAAAGATTTCGGGATTAACATCCATTATATTTTGTTTTGTTTGCATAATTAAACATCCTTAAAAGTAAGTATTGATAGTTAAGGTTAGCTGATTATTCAGCTAACCTTAACTAATTAGAGCAAAACTATTTTACATTAACCATCATTTTTTTTGCGACAAAACTGGTTAATTCAATAATTCTATTGCTATAACCCCATTCATTGTCATACCAGGATAAGACTTTGAACATGTTATTATTAACCGTCATGGTTAAATCACCGTCAACAATCGAAGACAGTTTGTTGTGCATAAAATCAATCGAGACTAATGGCTCATTGCTAAAGCCCATAATATCTTTAAGTGAAGAATGACTAGCTTCTTCAAGAGCTTTATTGATGCTTTCTTTACTTACAGGCTTTTCGGTGCTAGCCACTAAATCGACCACACTAACATTTGGGGTAGGAACGCGCATGGCGAAACCATTTAACTTACCATTTAATTCGGGCAGTACTAAACCAATAGCTTTAGCTGCCCCAGTGGATGATGGAATCATTGATTGACCAGCAGCTCGGGCTCTACGTAAATCGCTATGAGCGGTATCTAATAGTCTTTGATCTAAAGTGTAACTGTGAATAGTAGTCATAAGTCCGCTAATGATGCCAAACTTTTCATGAAGAACTTTAGCTACTGGAGCCAGACAATTTGTTGTACAGCTAGCATTGGAAATTATATGATGTTTTTCTGGATTATATTTATCATCATTAACACCTAGTACTAAGGTTAGATCTTCATTCTTGGCTGGAGCTGAAATTAATACTTTCTTGGCACCAGCTTGAATATGGGCTTTAGCTAGATTGGCATCTGTAAATACGCCACTGGATTCAATAACAATATCAACATTTAATTTGCCCCAGGGTAAATTTCCAGGTTCTCTTTCTTTGAAAACTTTTATTTTGTGTTCGCCAACGTGTAATTCGTCGCCAACAACTTTAACTTGTGTATTTAATTTACCTAATACTGAATCATATTGTAAAAGATGAGCCGATTGTTCAATTGACTGAAGTGGATCATTAATTGCCACTAAAGCTATATCTTTTATATTAGATTGAAGAAATGCTCTTAGAGCATTTCGACCAATTCGTCCAAAACCATTTATTGCAAACTTAACCATAAAATAACCCCCTAAAAGTGAATATTGCTAAATTATGTTATATAAATTTAAATTTATTAGATAAATAAACAAAATATTCAGAAATAAAGTTCATAAATAGCCCGGATAATGAAAAATACCTTAATAATTCATTGCCTTTGTTTAGTTATAATATATATATGTATTAGTATTATTATTATGGAGTATGAAATTATTATGAAAGAAAAAGTTGAAGCGGTTTTAGAGAAAATCCGACCAATGCTTATGATGGATGGTGGGAATATTGAATTAGTAGATGTTAAAGGCGAACAGGTCTTTGTACATTTGGTTGGAGCCTGTGGAATGTGTCCCAGCTCAACTATGACCCTTAAAATGGGTGTAGAACGAGCCATTTGTGAAGCTATTCCGGAAATTAAAGAAGTAGTTCAGGTTTAGGGCTTTATTAGCTTTGGTCAAAACAAAAAGCTTGCGCTTTAGCCTGGCTTTTTGTTGTTGTCAGTATTTTTTTGTGAACTAAAGTGATTATTAAGCTTAGGGACTTTTATATTCAACGGCGTCGCCTACTTTAATGTTGTGTAGTTTACAATAATTGCCATTAACTTCAATAACTTCATTAACTAAAATGCCTTCGCCGCTGGGGTATGTTAGGCAATCGGTTTTGGTTTCGGATTTACAAGGGGGAACATTGGCAAATATTTTGACAATTTTAGGTTTAATCCTCGCAGCAACTTTGACCAAAGCCTACGGAGCTTGCCCTGAAGCAATTTTTGGCAAAAACAAGCCAATCCAACTGGAAATAGCTTCAACACCAAAAGCCATTATGGAAGGGTTGATGTATCGCACCAGTTTAGATCAAGACTGCGGAATGATTTTTTTATTTAATCCAAGTCAGAAAGTAAATTTCTGGATGTATCACACGTTGATACCCCTAGATATGATTTTCATCAAAGATCGTAAAATTGTCAAAATATTTGCCAATGTTCCCCCTTGTAAATCCGAAACCAAAACCGATTGCCTAACATACCCCAGCGGCGAAGGCATTT
>DAHXLC010000215.1 GCA_027371815.1 Candidatus Melainabacteria bacterium
GTGCCAGACCAGAGTATCATTGATTGGAGTAGCTGATTTAATTAAGGTTTGTATAGATTCAGTTTGAGCATCTAGCAATATCTTATAAGATTTATTTAAGGTTTCCAGATAATTATTAATGACTATATTATCATCAATTAAATTAGGTTTAATAAAATCCTCATTAATGGCATGATTATTTAAATATTGAGCTGTAATATTTGTTTCTGGATTAAAATCAATATTTTGAGAAATAAAATCATTAGCAAATTTAATTTCTGGATATTGTAAATTCAACAGAATACCTTTGCTCTTAATTTTATAATTAACAAAATCAATAAGATCTAATTTACGATTTTCATAGAAATAATCAACATTAAAAGCATAATCTAATTTAAATAATTGAGCGAGTAAAACCTGAATTTGGGTAATAGCATTTTTACTAGCAATATTACTGGGGATAGCTACTATATTAGAATCAAAGTTAGATCCATTTATAAAACTAGCCGATAAGTTTCTTGGTCCCACTTCGATAAAAGTTTTGAACCCATTATTTATCATATTTTCAATCATTTGTTGGAATTTAATTGGTTGAAATAACAATTCACTGGTTATAGTCTTGATTAATTGATCTTTATTATTTTGAACATTTGCAGTGGCTGCAGACCAAATTGGCAGTTTGGGTAAAGTAATTTTAAGATCATTTAAAGGCAAATTATTAAAATCAATAAGATCTTTTATTTGCGGCATATGAAAAACCAGCGGATTTTTTAAAAGCTGATAATCACTTTTAGTCATATTTATGAATGTAGTAATATCATTATTAGTACCAGTTACAATATTCCGATTACAGCCTAAACTAGCATTTAAATTTAAATTATATTGACGAGCAATAGTTAGAGAATCATTATAATTACTGTCTAAAATAACACTTTTAAAATTGTTTAGTAAATTATTACGCAATTTACTAGTTAAACTTAAGCTTAAATCATAAAATACAGGGATGGCAACTTCCAGAGCACATCCTTGAGCAGCCATAACACAAGTATATTCACCAGTGCTTACACCAGCTAAAGCTGCTGGTTGGATTCCTAGATTACGCAATAAATTAAAAATAGCATATTCAGCCATTATTAAAATAATTACAGCTGGATCAACAATACTCAAATCTTGATCGGTTAAATTATTATACCTTTTGGGATATACATAGGTGCTGGGTGCAATTGAAGATTGCTTTTGTAAGGCAGTAAAATCAACATAATCAAAAATATCAGTTAATTCGGGAAACTGAATTAATAAATCGCTTAACATATTTTTGTAGGATGAACCTAATCCAGGAAAAATATAAGCTAATTTACCATAAGCTTTAGTTTGAGGTAATTTCACATAAATACCTAATTTTTCAAGATTAACTAAAATATGCGGATCTATATTATTTTTCCAATTCAATTTAATTGTTTTAGCTAATTGCGCTAAAAATTCATGAATATCATTTGCAATAAAGGCTATGCCATATTTATGTTCCAGGTTAAAGTACTGCTTATTAAGACTATAGGCAATATGTTTAAAATCAACATCAGAAAAATTAATTAATTGAATTGTTAATATTGTTAAAATATTTATTAATTCACTAATATTCACAGCACTAATTAAAACGATTTCGGTAAGATAAGAATTTAAATATTGAAATTTAGCATTAGTATCAGTAAATTCACGAAGAATCGTATGAGCATTGGTTCCACCAAATCCAAAAGCATTAATACCAGCGAGCCTAGTATTTGCCAATTTAGTTGTGGTTAAATTATCTTTAGGTGAAACCCATGGTTTTGATTCTTTATTAAGGTAACAGGGAAATTCATTCCAGTCAATGGCTTTATTGGCAATGGTATTATTTAATGTAGGGGGTAAAATTTTATGATACAAAGCTAACGCAGATTTAATTAAACCAGCCATACCACTAGCAGCTTGCGTATGACCAATTTGAGATTTTACACAGCCTAAGGCGATATTTGCATAAGTATGATCAGTAAACACTTCTTTTATAGCCATTAGTTCAGCAATATCACCTGCTTTAGTACTAGTACCATGACCTTCGAGTAAGCCAATTGAACTAGGTGCAAGCTTAGCTTGGCTATAGGCATTAGCCATCGTCTTAACTTCATCACTAACGGATGGGGCTAATATGCCAACACTATTACCTGAACTAGTTGAAGTGGTAGCTAAAACTGTAGCATAAATTCTATCACCATCATTAATAGCATCACTTAAACGTTTTACGACAATCATACCTAAGCCATCAGCCAGCAACGTACCATTAGCATTTTCATCATATGGCCGTATCATTTCATCACGGGATAAAGCACCAATACCACAAAACATCTGATAATAAAACGGGAATGAATTTACATGAATACCACCAACCAAAGCAATATCAGATTTTGCAAGCATAATATCATTAATAGCTAGTTCTAAAGCAATTAACGACGAAGCGCATGCCGAATCGATGATTAAGGTCTTACCATGGAAACCAAATTTAGAAGCAATGCGACCAGCAATAATATTTGGCATAACTCCAGGAATAGTATCGTTATTACAGGGATTAAGCGATAATTTTAATTCCTGACAAATTTTATCGCTATTGTCAATATTTAAAGACTTTAAAATTTCATTTACTTGATTTAAAGTTTGTCCATGTTGAATTAAATTGATAGCTCCAGCTCCTGGAGCTCCATTTCGAGCAATAAACACATTGGCATTGGTGCGATATTTGCTTATGTCACTTTTAGTATCTTTAATAGCTTCACTAGCAACTTTTAAAGCTAAAAAATGCTCTGGATCTGATCCATTAATTGAATTAGGCATAATACCAAATTCAAGCGGATCAAAATAGGCATTAGCGGATATAAAACCACCACTTTTACAGTAAATTTTACTTATGTCGGTATTGTTTTTGTCATAAAACTTACTATAATCCCAATCACTATGGCTAACATTAGTTATTGAAGAAACACCATTAATAATGTTATTATAAAATTGGTCTAAATTTTGGGAACCCGGAAATAAACAGGACATTCCCACAATTGCTATTTGGTTTTGAAAATTATCACTTATCACCTAAATAAATACCTAAAAAACATTCTCTGGGGTATGACTATTAGCTTTAGATTTACTCAACCGGCTTAAAGATTTACTACCTATACCTTTTAAACCTTGCACAAATAAAATCAACTCTTTATTCATATTGTATATCGCCAAATTACAGCTTAATTCTAAAAATTCGGTTTCTGAGTTAATAATAACTTTAACGTAGTAATTAGTATCATTAAAATCACGATAAAATGTCAAAGATTCAAAACCAGCCGGAAGTACAGTTAAATTTAAAAATTCATAAGCCCATACCCCAGCTAATTGCATTGCACTGTCAAATGCAATCGGATCAAATTGCCACAAATCATCACATTTAGCTGATAATAAACAATCATTCGGTCGTGAAGCTTTTATAACCCCAGTAACAACTTTAGCAGATAAATGATCAATTTCCTCGATACCCTGAAATACTGAACCATGAAACATCATATCATTGTAAATCTTAGCGATACTTGGCGGTAATTTTTGATCTAAAAAATCACTCTGATTAAGATCAAAATTAATTATTGAATTAAAATCTGAATTAAGCGGATTATTAGCGGTAAAAAAATTATTTAAATTATTTATTCTACATTGAGTAACAAAATGATCTTTCAAAATATGTTTATTACTATTAACGGCTAGTTTAAGCAAAAGATCTGTATAAACTTTGGTTTTACCAAGTACTTTAGTGCTTAAATTAATATTTTTTTCATTTGTATTAAAAACTAACCCACTGGGAATTTTAAAATTACGGTATTGAACTATTTTAGTATTAGGAAATAAGCTAACTACCATTTCACTCATCAAGGCCAGACTAACCGCAAATGGCATAACCGGAATGTTATCAAATTTATGACTCTCCAGATAAATATGCTCAGCCACATCAATATTTGTATCCATACTAAAAGCCATTGGTGAATTTGAAAGAATCCGACTATGCTTAATTAATGGGTAATTAATTTCGGTATGAGGAGATACCTCATTAACCAAAACGACTTCTTTATTGTCATAATTCATAATTTCAGCTAAACAAGCGTTGACACCATCCTCAACATTAATAACATCCCAGCCATACATGTTAAATATAGTAATTAACTCACTACGTGCCATTCCTAGCGACCATGGCCCCCACATAATTGATTTGGCATTAATATTTTTCGATTTTGCAATTTGATATGTTGCTTTATTTAAAATCTCATTAGCAGCACAATAATCTAATTGAGCACTGTTACCAGACCGACCAACAATAGATGAAAATAAAATTACTGATTTTAAATTACTGGTGTTTATATATTTAAAAATATTTTCTAAACTTAATACTTTAGTGTTAATAACTCTAGTAAATGAATCAAGGGTTTTGAGATTTATTTTAGCATCTTCGATGATACCACTTCCATGAATAATCAAATCAATCGAAGGATGATTAACAGCTAAAGACTGCAATTGAGTCATACAATCTACACTGGTCAAATCAATGCAATAATATTCTACACTTTGGGCAAATTGTTTAATATCTACCAAATTATTCTGAATTTCCTTAATTTTCAAAATAGCTTTAGTTGTTTTTTCAATTTCAATAAAATTCAAAGGCTGACCATCAGCTTTACATTCATCAATTAAATTAAGTTTTATTTCTTTTTCAGTCTTTAAATTACGGTATCTTTCTAAGTTTAATTTAGTGATTTCATAATCAAGGTTACTGCGTCCGATAATAATAATTTTCGGTGCATAATTTTTGGCAATAGCTTTTAATATTTGAGCCGTAATTCCTCGTGCACCACCAGTAACTAATATGGTTGAATTTTCATTTAATGGTTCAGTTATTTTAGTAACAATATCCTTAGCTAAAACATTATTGACTTTATAGCGTTTATCTTCATGATATGCTATTTCACACTCATCATCATATGAGTTGACTTCATTACTAATAATATTAACAAGCTTTGTGAGATCAATATTAATATTCATATCAATAATTTTTGCCTTAATATTACCAACTTCCATAGCAAATGATTTAATAATTGGACTAATACCAGATTGAAAATTAATAATTGGTGCTTGCGAATTATTTTTCAATTCAAGTAATTGATAAACATTGCCCAGAAAGCTTAAAGCTAATAAATATGGTTGGTGACCTTGTTTAAGAGAATTAATTAAGGCAGGCTGAAAAACTTTTAAAACCAAAAATAGTTTTTGAACTAAAGTAATATCATTATTAAAGGCATTCAGAAAACCATTAAGATAAAAAATATTATTAACAACTTTATATTGGTCAATAATTACTTCATATAGTTTATTTAAAGCTAATTCATTATTAAAGTCCACTTTAAAACCACTAAAATTATCCTCATTAGTTACCAAAGAATCATTAAGACTAGAATCATTTTCAATAAAGATAAGTTTACCTTGATTATTAAAAGCTTTATTTAATAATGGTTTAAGTCTTGGATTATCGGTAAATACTAATGTTAAACCAGAAAATTCTTTATGGTAATTAAAATTATTAATTTCCACAATTTCAGGTTCTACAATATAGCGGCTTAAATTATTAATATAATCATTAGCTAGTGATTTTGCTGACTGGAATTTTTTTTTTAAATCACTAGAAGCTTTAGCTTCTGTAGGAATATTATCGTTTAAATTATTATTCGAAGAATGCTGGTTGGGGTCAGTACCAATATCCAAATTTTTAATCCAGTCCGTAATTGAATCAATAGTTTTAAGTGAAGCTAATTCTTCAATGTTATTTTCAAGATATTTTTGGGTAGATTCAGGCAATTCTTTACGAAAATTATTTAAGATTTCGATGCGTTTAATTGAATCTATGCCTAAATCAGCTTCGATATCCAAGTGGGGTTCAAGCATATCAAGGGGATACCCAGTGCGATCGCTTACAATTTCTAAAAATTTTCCACACAAATCAATATTTTTATTTAAATTTAAACCATTATTGCCATTAATATTAATAGTTTGATTGATTGGTGATATTTTAAAATTGTATGGCTGAGTTGCTGAATCACCGTTAAACGACTGAAGCCTTTGAACTTGCTCAGTTATATTATTTGCCCGAGCTGAAGACAATAATAAATTATCGCCATGTATATTAACATCCAAATTTAGCTCATCCTTAATATTTGGAACAACGGTATGCATATTAGCATTAATTTGTTTAATTAATTCAGGATGATTAGGGTTTTTGCTTTGAAGATAAGCCAGCATAACTGATTTTTGCGATTCTACAAAAGACTTGGTAATTTCTAACATTGAATTTTGATAATTAAGCATAACCTGGTTAAAATCATTTGTTATAGCTAAATTATTATTAGACAATACCTTATTATTGTGAGCAAATTCATTAATATTTGGTTTACTTTGATTTTTTTGACTATCCATTTTATTATCCATATTTATTTGATTAAAACTATTAACAGTATTTTCTTCAACAAAACTAATAAAATTATTAATTTTTGGTGATTCAGTGGATTTAATACATTCAAATGAATTTATTAAATAATCAGCTTTAGCAGTTTGCTTAATAGCTGTAATATTAAAAATTTTATTCACGCGATTTTCATACATTAAATCCAGTTTAATATTATGATTATGAGCAAATAAATTAGCTAACGTATGCTGCAACTGATAAATAGAACCATGATTTAAATTATCAATTGCTAAAGCCTGAATGTTCTCATTAGGTAATATAGCTTTAACCAGATTCGTTAAAACATTATTAGGACCAATTTCAATAAATATTCTGCCACCATCTTTATACATTGTTTGAATCAAATCAACAAAATTAACTGGTGATGTTATATGTTGAACCAAACCATTTTTAATTAAACTGACATCATTTTCATAAATTTTCGCATCAATATTTTTGTAAACAGGTATCGCTGATGAATTTTGAAAGTTAAACTGCGCCAATTCGCAGCTAAATTCATTAGTTGCAAAATCCATAAATTTAGTATGAAAAGGCTGAGATACCTTGAGCTTAGCAAAAGAAAATTCTTTTAAATTGCTCATTAAATTGGCAATATCAATTTTAGGTCCAGCTAGAATACATTGATTAGGACTATTAATATTAGCAATACTAATATTGGGATTATTAATATGTTTAGCAATCTCCTTATAATCAGCTAAACAAGCAACCATTATTCCTTGCGATTCATTGCCACTTAATATTTTACCTCGGGAATAGCTTAAATTTATTAGATCAATATCATCAATTACTGAGCTTGCATTAAGGGCTACGTATTCACCAAAACTATGTCCTGCCAACATACTTGGTACCAAATTAAATAATTTCATTAACTTCAAACTACTAAGATCGGCTATAGCCATAGCTGGCTGAGCAATCATGGTATTAGACAATTTTATAATTTGTTCATTTAAATCATCTTTATTAAAGGCTGAAGCTGGAAAAATAAAATCACTAAAAGCTGTATCAAATTTATCTTGTAACAAATAATTACCAAGTTCAAAAGTTTTCCGCACCACAGGGAATTGCTGAACTAATTCACTTAACATATTGGGATACTGCGATCCTTGTCCAGGAAATAAAAAAGCAATTTTTGGTGGTTCCATTTGAATTTTATAATAAATTCCTTGGTTTACGTTAATATATTCTGGCTTATCCAAATTAATCAATAATTCATTAATTTTTAGATCAAGCGTTATATGGTTATTAGCAATAACACAAGCATTATAGACTGATTTATTAAGTTCGCAATCCGATAATTCAAGAGTTTTAAGATAAGTCCAATAAGCCAGATTGACAAATTGATCTTGATTATTTTCAGTAAAATCCAATAACTTTTGCTTGAAATTGTCAATATTTTTTTGGAGTTGATTTAAAGATAATGCCTTAAACACAAACATTTCATTATTTAAATATTTAAATGGGCTTTGATTTTCCATATTGTCGTTGTGTTCTTCTAAAATACAATGATAATTAGTACCACCAAAACCAAATGCACTGATAGCAGCTTTACGGGAATTTCCCGAATAATTAGACTTTAAGTTAAAACTATCACTTATCCATGGCTTATTTTGAGTATTAAGATAAAAATTGCTGTCTTTAAAATTAATTACCGGGTGAGTCACATGCAAAGAAGCCGGTAAAACTTTATGATATAAAGACTTAGACACTTTAAGTAACGATGCTAAACCAGCTGCAGCTTTAGTGTGACCAATCATCGTTTTAACCGATCCAATTGCACAGTTGCGTTTAGCTGAATTTACCCTATATACTTTACTTAATGACTCAATTTCAGCTTTATCACCAGCTACAGTTCCTGTGCCATGAGCTTCAACCATTCGAATATCGCCTGGACTAATGTGCGCATCAGTGTAAGCTCTTTGCAGCGCCAATATTTGACCTTCAATTCGCGGAGCCGTCAAACTTAAATCACGTCCATCACTTGATCCACCAATTCCTTTAATACGCGCATAAATTCGATCTCCGTCTTTGACAGCTTCACTAAGGCGCTTCAGTACAATAACCCCAAGCCCTTCACTTATTACAATACCGTCAGCACTAGCATCAAAAGTCTTACATTTTCCAGTAGGTGAAAGCGCAAAGGTTTTACTAAAACTCAAATAATCGCCAGGCTGATTGTGAGTATCGATACCAGCAAGAATAACTAAATCACTATTTTTTGATCTTAATTCTAAAATAGCAGTATATAAACCAGCTAGCGATGAAGCACAAGCTGCGTCAATACTAAAATTTATACCACTAAAATCGAAACGGTTAGCTACTCTGCCTGCGATGACATTACTTAAATACCCGGGAAATACATCTTCATTCCATTCAGGCAAGGAATCATAAATTTTTTGCT
>DAHXLC010000218.1 GCA_027371815.1 Candidatus Melainabacteria bacterium
TGGTTTACTCCATTAACGGGCGAAACCCTTGATATTAGTATTTGTAAAATTATAGATGAATTAAACAATACCTAATATGATTATTAAATAAAAATTTTTTTATAATTGTAAATTTTTACATTTTTATAAAAAAATTTTAATTGTTAAGGTTAAGCTTTAAATAGAATAAACTTCCGGCATGTGACGGGCAGTGTGTACAAGACCTAGAGGCTTATTCACCGTGACGCTTTTGATTCACGATTACTAGTGATTCCAGCTTCATATAGATGAGTTCCAATCTATAATCTGAACTAAGGTTACCTTTAGAGATTTGCTTTAAATCGCTTTATTGCTTCTCTTTGTAGTAACCATTGTAGCACATGTGTAGCCCAGTTCATAAAGGCCATAAGGACTTGTCATAGTCCCTTTTCAATTACTTTCGTATTTAATAATCATATTAGGTATTGTTTAATTCATCTATAATTTTACAAATACTAATATCAAGGGTTTCGCCCGTTAATGGAGTAAACCAAATATCTTAAACACGGGCTTTCGACAGCCATGCAACACTTGTTTTTCTTTCTCAAAAAAAAAAATACAAGAACTGGTAAGTTTTTGCGCGGATTATCGCATTAAACCACATGCTCCACCACTTGCTTTGGTCCCCGCCAATTCCTTTGAGTTTCAATCTTGCGATCGTAGTTCCCAGGTGGGGCGCTTAACGCGTAAACTGAGCCTCTAAAAATAACTTTAAAAGCCGGCACCCATATTTTAGGGGGTAGACTACCAGGGTCTCTAATCCTGTTCGCTCCCTACCCTTTCGTCCTTGAACGTCAGTTTAAGCTAGATAATCGCCTTCGCCGCTGGTATTCGCTTTCATATTACCGGATTTTATCCCTACATGAAAACTTCTATTATCTTCTCCTAAACTCAAGTAAATCAGTCTTGAAAATTTTTTGAAAGTTGTGCTTCCATCTTATGCTAACAATTTAATTTACCGTCGTAGGACCCTTTACACCCAGTCAAGTAGGATAACATTCGCTCCTCCCGTATTACCGCGTCTGCTGGCACGAGTATTAGACGGAACTACTACATACAAAGTCTACATCTTATATATGCATTAGGTTTTACGATTAAAATCTTCAATCACCTATCGGTATAGCTGGGTCAAACTTGCGTTCATTGCCCAAGATTCCTCACTGCTGACTCATAGAGTTTGGTCCTTGTCTCAGTTCCAATGTGGCCGTACATCCTCCCAGACCGGCTAAGGATTGTGGGCTTGGTAAGCCATTACCTTACCAACTACCTAAACCTGCCTCAAATCATCTTTTGGCGATTTAATCTTTCTAATATTAAGAATTTTATTCTTAACCAAAAGGTAGATATCGAGGTATTACGCACCTGTTCGCTATGTATTTTAAAAAACCATTCAACTAGCATGTGTTAAGCTTACCGAAAATGTTCATCCCGAGGCAGGATCAACCTCCACTTATATAGTCATAAAATATAAATTTTATAACTTTTTCTATTACACCTCTTAAAATATTATTTAAAACATTTCAAAGAATTGTTTTAAAATTAAAATTAGAAAATTCAAAAAATATATATAATGAAAATTATATATTTTTTGTTTATTTTTTGAATTTTTTAGATAGTTTTATTGATAAAGATATGCGTATGAGTTTTTATGATATTAAAGATTTTAAAGATCTTAAATTTTATGAAAAATCAGAAATAGATTTAAAATATGAATTTGAAATTCAGAATTTTTTATTTCAAATGACACTTAATAATTTTTTAAATAATGAGATTTATAAAAAAAATAATAATTGTGAATTATTTAATTTTAAATTATTTAATTTACCAAAATATTTATCAAATTTTA
>DAHXLC010000245.1 GCA_027371815.1 Candidatus Melainabacteria bacterium
GGGTTAGAACCTGTAGAAATTATTGAAGTTCAAACCGGCAGTAATTTTGCTGAAGAAGATATTGTTGGATATGAGGATGATTATCAACGCAATTAATAAATAATCTAATTTAGGTTTAAAGGGCAATGAAAAGTTATAAAAAAATTAGTTAAATACGACCTTATAAGAAAAAAATTAAATGATAATAAAGCATATAAATATTAATGTCTAAATTACTAGTAAAATTTAAAATTAAATTATCCCTAAAATACTTTTAAAGTGTTAAGATGAGCAACTATTAATCAAAAAGCTAGATTTGTAACATTTTGCGTAGCCATGAGAATGGGGTAATATTTAATAAATAGTCTTTAAATATTTGATCTTTGGCAATAAGCTTAACAATTAACTAAGCCTGATTAGTTAATTGTTAAATTGCCAGTAAGAGCAATTTAATGATAAATTTAAAAAGCCAAAATGGTGAGATTTAAATTTTAGTAGATAATTAAGAAAAATCCATTTCTAAAACGAAAATATTAAAACTTTAGAAAAATCAGCTAAATTTTTTTTATGAATATAGAACCAAAACAGCCTGGAACAAAAAAAAATGCCATTATGGCATTTTCAGGTATTGATGTGGCTTTCTTATTAAAATTTAAATTTGCTTTATTGTTTGGCTTTAAGCTTTTAGGTTTAATTAAAATTGGCTGGATTTTTAGTTCATTTGGATCGTTATTTATAAGTCTTGGCGGTTATCCTCCTAAATTAGATCAAGCTATTGAAACAGCTGGATTAAATGCCAATCTTAAAGTTACAGCAAAAACCAGATTTAACAATTCTTTTACCAGTTTGGCTCCTAATTTTATTAATACTAAATCTGTGGCCATTTTAAATTGTATCGTTGCTCCAGGAGGTAAGTTTAATCACTCCGTCTTAGCTTATGAACTAGACATTAACCATAGAATTCTTACTACCATTGACCCCAATAACGGTATTACAACTGCCTTTCGATGGCGAAATTTAAACTTAATTGTCTGTATTACCTTGATTACCTTAGCCTAAGTTGTACCAAAATATGCTTGTTTTAACTATTTCGACTTTAATAATTGCTTAAATAAAATAAATAACCAAGCATTCCCGTTACACTAAGATAAGCAATAGTTATCAAGGTTTTTTCGCTCAAACTAGCTGGTTGCATTGTTGAGATTGCTTGCGGTCTAAACAATGTAACTATCTGAAAAATTGATACCAACGAAATAATCAGCAAAAAAACAGAATGAAATACAAAACTGATAAAAATTAAGGTTAACGTCCCCGGAATTAAAATCCATTTAGACAAAGCCTGAGCAATAAAGCCACCATCAAATGGTTTAGCCGGAATCAACTGAAATAGGTTTAAGAAAAAACCCGTAGAACCTGACTTCATCAACCACTGATTATCAGTTTTAATTCCCCAATAATAAGCCATCGCACTAGCCACTCCACCAACAAGTGGGCCAGCCATAGCTACCCAAGCACTATCTTTTTGCGTAGCTGGCATATTCGTCATCGCTACATAAGCCCCTAACCCAGGTACAAAAACTGGTGCCTTAGGATTAAGATGCAAAGCTTTCATCCAAACATAATGCCCCATTTCATGAATATATAATAAAGCAATAATGGTCACGGCAAAAGGCCAGCCAAAAAGCATAGTGTTTGGGTAGCTATGGCTGGCCCACTTGTTGGTGGAGTGGCTAGTGCGATGGCTTATTATTGGGGAATTAAAACTGATAATCAGTGGTTGATGAAGTCAGGTTCTACGGGTTTTTTCT
>DAHXLC010000247.1 GCA_027371815.1 Candidatus Melainabacteria bacterium
GAATCTAAAATTTTATTGTTACTAACATCTTATTTTTCAAAAATTTTAATTAAAATTTTTGTTATTAAAATTTTAAAAGTTGGATTTTGAAGCTTGCTTACAATATCTTTTGAACACCACACTAGAGCAACGCTAAAATCATCGTTCCTTAATATTTCTGGCAATTTAATTAAAAAACCTGAATAAGCACCGGCATAATTATCATTTGTACTAATAAGATTGGAAAAGACTTCTTCAGCTGTAATATGTTTAGGGTAACATGCTTCTAAAGCTAGGCCAAACAAATCATTATATTGATCAGTTTCATCTTTTACAGTTATAAATTGTTTTAATTTACATTTATTTGTATCATTTCCTGTATTGGATAAAATATAGGCTGCTTCTTTTCTGATTTGTAATTCATCAGTTTTATTTAAAACTATAGCTAATAACTGATCATGAAGTGCTACTAGCTTACACGCATTAATTACACCTAAAGCGAATCTACGAATGGCAATTGATTGTGATTTATCTTTTAAAACTGGCAAAAGATCATCACCTATTTCAGGGTAATTTAGTTTATTAAGCTGTCTATCAGTTGCATTTATAATCAGTATTTTATTAACCTTCATTTTTTCTAATAACGACAATAAAATATCCCTTCTTATTGTTTCTGCTTCAAAAAAAGCATCACTGAGTATAAAAACTAAAGGGTCATTTTCTAATAAGAAATTTGAAATTTGTGAATCATAAGTAGAAAGCCATGCCATAACATTGGCTAGTGGCATTACGGCTTTATTATTTTTAGTTAATATACCTTTAATTCTTTCAAATGAAATATCATTATTTTTAACATAATAAGCAGCAAGAAATTCAGCATAGCTTTTTTGGGCAAACTGGTATCTGTTATTAGCAATATCAAAAGTAAATAGACTGCAATCTAATGCTTGTAAAATTGCATTGTTAGTTAAACTAATTGCTTTTTGA
The DNA here is from genome assembly GCA_027371815.1 of Candidatus Melainabacteria bacterium. Lineage (GTDB taxonomy): Bacteria > Cyanobacteriota > Vampirovibrionia > Obscuribacterales > JAKAZS01 > JAKAZS01. Next base: position 967 of record DAHXLC010000247.1, read on the forward strand.
TTGTGATTAATTAATAAACTATTAAAATTTTCAATATTAATCTCTGACTGATTATCTTCAAGAACTTTTGTAGGATCTTTAATGAAATAATTTTTTCCTGAAAAAATAGAAATAAATGCCAAATATGCAGATATATTTAATAATTCTTGACTAGCTGGTTTTGGATTATTACTTATAATATTTATATTATTTTCTGGCACATGAAATAACATTAATTTACAGTATAAATCCCACTGATTTGCTGAAAATATTCTATTTTCAGCAAAGCTTTTCAGCAAATGCTTAAGTGTGTCAGGCTTTTGGGCAAAATAATGTAAAAAACCAGCTTCGACTTGTTTAAAAAAAAGATCAGGGTCAAGCCCCTCAGTTGCAGCTGCACTCTTAATATTTGGAATTGTTAAAGGCTCTAGATGATAGGTAAATATATTATTAAAATAATTCTTGAGTTTTTCTTCTAATTCTTTTGGCCAATAAATTTCGCGACAGCAAAATCTCAAAAACAAGCGTTGGCGATGTTCTTGTGATTTTTCAAGGAATTCATCTACAATGACTGAGCCAATTTGTTTTGGGGTTAATTTGCTACATTCATCAAAGCTATCAAAACACAAATATAATTTTTTTGAATTTTTTAACCAATCATTAATTTGACGAGACTCATTAATCGATTCTTTCAGACTTTGCTTGGTGTCTTCACTGCCCAAATCAATATAACAAAACAAAGAAAAATCGTCTTCTTGTTTATTTCTATAGACTCTTGTCATTTCATGGGTCTTACCCATTGCTGGATCGCCTAATAAAATTAAGCATTGTTTACCAGCAAGTTCTTCAAGTTTATATAAGCCATTGATTTTTTTTAATAGGTCATTATCAGTCTCTAATGGAAAGCCATTATCCATCCGGTGTGCTTGAATATTGGTATCTCTCCATAATCTTTCCCAATTGAATATTTTAGTTTGACAGTTATAGTTCATTCATTATTGCCTTTTTCAAAACAAAAGTTACATTTTAATTTTTTTCTTGAGCTCAAATAATTAGTTAGTTTATCGAGCTCTGGCTAATTGCAAACGTTAAAATATGATCTTAGCCTAACATGGCAAGAAGTATTGCAATATTTACTTACAGTAACTTTCAATTGGCATACGAATGTTCTAGCCCTACCATTTGAGTCGTCAATTTCATCATACAAATAAATATCAAGCAAATCTTTACAAGAACTAACTTTAACCTGCTATTGACATCACGTATTGATTGTAATCTAATGAACAGGCAATGTCAATGTTGGAATATTTAATTTAATCTTTATCTAATATTATGGCACATATATTTAAAATGAAATTAGTATATTTTTAATGAAAAGTG
>DAHXLC010000267.1 GCA_027371815.1 Candidatus Melainabacteria bacterium
GATTTGCCAGTCAAGGGCAACACCGCAGTTTAATCCTAGCTCTAAAATTAGCCGAATTACAACTCTTAGAAGATAAATTTAGTCAAAAGCCAGTATTGCTTTTAGACGATGTGTTAGCTGAACTTGACGAAAACCGCCAAACTGAATTAATTTCAAAGATTTATCAATCTTCTCAGACAATTATCACTACTGTTAATATAAGTTACTTACCTAAAAATCTATTTAAAGAAGCCTATGTATTTGGTGTCAACAATGGCTATATTACCAAAGCATAAACAGTTTCTAAAAACAAAAAATTGCCTACCAATTCTAGCTAAATATGTTTGACTTCCTTTATTAAATAGCAATTGCATATAGAATATATTTAGGGGCTTTTTTATCATTCGTAATGATAAAAAAGTTAATTAATAGGGTATATTATGTATTAGCTTGTTATTTTAAGGATATTAAGTGACTAATAACAACACCCAATCAAATAAAGTCTGCCTCGAATGCAACCGTCAATTCACGGGAATTGTAAGTGCCTGTCCTCATGATGGCACTCAACTGGTTGAACTGGCTAAAGATCCAATGCTGGGTCAGGTTTTAGCTAATAATTATGAAATTATTTCCATAATTGGGCAAGGCGGAATGGGGGTAGTTTATAAAGCTAAACATTTGCTCATGGACAGACTGGTAGCAATTAAAATGCTCCATGCCAGCGCCGTTTCCAATTCCCTTAATTACAAAAGATTACAGCAAGAAGGTAAAGCTACCAGCCGAATCAATCATCCTAATGTCATTACGGTCTATGACTTTGATATAGCCCCAACCGGTCAACCTTATATTGTCATGGACTATTTATCGGGAATCCCCTTAAGTGACATTATCAAACAGAATGGTTATCTCAACGTTGAACGAACCTTAAACATTATTATCCAGGCCTGTGATGGCTTAAGTCACGCTCATAAACAAGGTGTTGTGCACCGCGACCTTAAACCAACAAATATTATGTTAATTGATAATGAGGACAAAGATGATATTGTAAAAATTGTGGATTTTGGTGTTGCTAAAATTATAAATGACTCAAGTGAAGAGTCACAAAGGTTAACCAAAGTTGGTGAAATATGTGGTTCACCGGTATACATGAGTCCAGAGCAATGCCAGGGACTAGAATTGGATAAACGTACTGACATATACTCGTTAGGAATTGTCTTATTTGAATCGCTAACTGGTTCTTTACCATTTTTTGGTAAAACAACTATGGAAACTATGTCAATGCATTTAAATATGCCAGTACCCAAACTTTCAGAAATCAGACCAGAGCTTTACATCCCGGAAAGAATCGAACATGTTATTGCTCGGGCACTAGCCAAAAATAAAATTGATCGATACCAGAATATGGATGAATTTAAAATGGCAATTGAGACCTCAATTCCTCGCCCAGCTAAAAGTTCGATCTTACGATCAAACAATGATATGACAAATGATCCTCCAGTCATTGAAAATAAACTAAATCCTAATAAATACCTAATTATCTTAGGTCTATTTACGACTTTAACTATTATATTAATTGCCGGTTGGATACTTGCAAACCTAAGCCACATTAAAAGCACGGCCAACTCACCCAATCACATTACAAAACCAACAGTTTTACCTAATAATTCAATTAAAACAACAACCATAAATCAATCTAAAGAACTAACTCCTAAAATTCCCATCCAGGTCATTAATGATAATGTCCCCAAGCCAATAAACACCAAACTGCAACCGGCGCCAAACAATAACCTTAAACAACCAGATTCACTGTTAAAACCTACCAATATAACTAATTTTAAAATGCCGAAAATTCAAAATTTAGAAACGAAGCAAAATCCAATTGCTAGAAGTATGAATCAAACACCAAAATTATCCACGCCTGCAAAAAAATCAGTATTGTACAAACCAAAAAATATTCAGCCTATAAAACACAATAATGCTGAAACTAAAAATACTAATAGCGACCCATTTGCAAAATTATTGCGTGACCGAAGCTATTAGTTACGAATAATTAAACAGTATTGGTACTACAACAGTCATTAAACAACTAATCTTTTAATAAACTAACCATTTTTTTAACTCGGGTTTCTGATACAGGATTAGCCCAATAATAATCTTTCTTAAAAGCAGTGCCAACAATAAGGGCATTGGCAATGTTCGAAAATTCAATAATATTATCCATATTAACACCCGAGCCAACAATTACCGGTATATTAACATTTTGCTTTACATCTTGAACATCGTTAATGAGTGGACTAATACCAGTACTCTTTCCGGTCACAATCACACCATCTCCAAGAAAAAATTCAACACTTTTGGCCGTATCAACTAGAGATATATCTTCAGTAATTGCATGGCTAGAATGCTTTTTCTTAATATCTGCAAAGATTTTAATTTTATTTCCTTTTAGATACGCTCGTTGTTTTACTAATTGATGCGCACAAGATTCATGCAATCCTTCATCACCAACATGAGCGTAAACATAGCCTTCAACGCGAATAAATCTAGCTTCACAGGCAATAGCTACAGCTAATGCCTCCAAATTAGCTCCTGCTAGTATTTGAACCCCAACGGGTAACATGGTTTCATATTTAATGGCATTAACAATTATCGTCATTGCCGCTACCGTTTCACTGCTTACAGTTGAAAGCGAGTAAGGCAAGTCATGCATGTTTTCAACAATAATAGCATCTACGCCACCATCTTTGTAATTTAAAGCATCAAATAGACTCGAAGCAAGAATCTGGGACATATCACCACCGTAATTAGCCGATCCGGGCAATGGTGGCACATGAACGACACCAATAATACTGCATTTTCTTCCAAACATAATTAACCACCTCTGAAATCTAACAAAACAGCTCTTAAAGGAGAAGCTTCCAATTCAAAAAATTTTAATGGCGGAGCAATTAAGAAGTAAACGCCAGTACTTACGTTAGCTAAATTTAAATTTTCTAGCCAGAACATTTTATATTCAATCAACCTATGATGTGTTAATAAATTCTTTGAATCAAATTTGTCTACTGAAGGAGAATCAACACCAACCATACAGACACCAAGCTTATGCAACTCATCAATAATTAGTGGCGTCAAATAGGCAAAATTCGTATTAAATTTATCGAAAGCTTGCGTAGTAGATGTTTTAATTAATAATCTTTGAGGAATTCTTTTAACTTGACTAACTACTTTTAAAAACAAACTATGATCAATTTCGCCACGAATATCACCCAAATCAAGGACTAAGGCTTCACCAATAAATGGTTCCAAGGGTAAATTGCCTACATTATTATAACTATCTTCAAGCGATCCGATAATATGCGAATAAGCATCAACATGAGTACCTATATGCGGACTCATCTTAAAACTGGTCAAATTAACGCTATCATTATTTATTAATTTAGCATTGACATCATAACTAAAGGGACAATCGCCAGGGAATGGAGCATTTTGCGAACTTACACCTTGAGATATATCAATAATTGTATACGAGTTATCTAGAATTGGTATCATCATTTTGTCCTCTTAGAAATAGAATTCTCGTTCTAAATGCTTAGCTAATAGGTCGATTTCAGTATCTCTAATCTTATCATAGTTAAAACGGTTAAGGACTTCTTGAAAAATAACCGCCATGTATTGTTTATTAAATCCTGATGCCAATTTAATTAATATACCTAAACCGTCTTGGTTGCTACGGTAAACCCCAATGGCTAAAAGTCCATCAGCACCTTCTTTGGCTATAACACAAACATCCTTAGATTTTTCGTTATAGTCTTTGATAATACTTGAATCTAATCGTCCATAACCACCAATAATATAAGGGTATAATTGCATTAATCGAGATATTTCTTTAATTACACCTTGATAAGCAGTTAAATTAGGTTTAGCCAAACGGCCACTAGAAGCTAAAACTAAATACCAATAGGCACAATCACTAGCAGATAAAGCATAATTAGGAATATTACAGCCATCAATAGTACATTCAGGTGAAAAATCAGGATTTATCAAGACTAAAAGCTTTTTTAAATTATCATAAATTGGTAGATCTGGGTCTAAATATTTTTTCACATCTAGATTTAAAACCTTACACATTAATAAAAAGCTTAAATGTTTTCCACTACAATTGTGAAAACTGGCTTTAACAACTGAATTATCATCTTTAGAACTAACTCTAGGGCATAATAAATCATTATCGGATAAGCCACTCAATTCCATAATTTCATTTAAAATTTCCAAATGTTGACTTTGCGCACTATGACTTGCCATCATCAAGGCAAAATGCCTACCCTTAAGATTAGTAAATTCAGAATGTAACTGTTCATAATTACTAGCCAATTGAGCTGACTTTAAAATTGATCTAGTCCATAGTTTGGTTTTAGGATCTCCTAAGCTAATAAGTGGTTTAAGCGCCAAACTATCTTTGTCAATGGTTACTACAGTCAATAAACCATAAACAGTAACTTCAACAATATTACTACGTTTAATTGAAAATATGGGCTGCCAAGGTAAAGAATTCATAAATTAAAAAAGATATAATAAACAATAACTAAACTAAAAAACTTTATTCTCGTATTTTAATATTTATTGGTAAAAAAATCATGACCAATTTACCGAAACCACTTGGATCGTATAGTCAATACAAAATAGTTGACGATTTAATTTTTATCGCCGGTCAAGGTAGCAGAAATTACTTAACCAATCAAGAAGCTGGTATCATACTTGACAGTTACGGCAATCTTCTATCCTATGATATTAAAGCGCAAACTACAGGTTGTATCAATAATCTTCGTACAGTGCTAAAATTACTTAATTTAAATTTAACTGATGTGGTTGACATAACTGTCTTCTTAAAAGTAATGGCAGATTTTACCGCCTACAACCAAATTTATAATGAGTATTTTAATTTTCCTAATCCACCAACCAGAACTACTGTAGGCGTTTTAGACCTTCCTGGTCACAATTTTATTGAAATTAAGGCAATCGCAATGCAAAAGGAGAAATCCTAATGGAAAACAACCAACCGAGTCTGGAACTAAAGCATTTTATTAATGGCAAATACCAAAAATCACAAAACCAAGAAACCTTTGAAACTATTAATCCAGCCAATAATAAAGTTATAGCCAGAGTATCCCTTGGCAATCAAAATGATATTGATAACGCTATTGCTGTCGCTAAAAACACTTATGAAAGTGGCGCATGGTCAAATTTAGCTTTAAACGAAAGAGCACAAGTCTTACACAAAATCGGCGATCTAATTCTTGAAAACAAAAAGGCACTTGCTTTAGCAGAAACTAAAGATACCGGTAAACCAATATCTTTAAGTCTAAATGTTGACATACCGCGCAGCGCACATAATTTTCATTTTTTTGCCGATTTTTTAACCGGATATAAAGGTGACAGTTACTTTAATAAGCCGAATGAAATGCATTTAGCTATTCGCGAACCCATTGGTGTCGTCGGTCTTATAACTCCTTGGAATTTACCCTTATATCTTAGCACCTGGAAAATAGCACCGGCTCTAGCAATGGGCAATTCAGTAGTACTCAAGCCCGCTGAATGGTCACCATATACGGCAACTTTGCTTGGTGAAATTGTCAACAAAGCCAATTTACCGCATGGCGTTTTAAATATCGTTCATGGATATGGGCCAAATAGCGCTGGATCCGCTTTAACAAGTCACCCTGACGTTAGTGCAATTTCTTTTACTGGTGAAACTTCAACAGGCAAAGCCATAATGGCAAAAGCTAGTTCTACCTTAAAAAAACTCTCTTTTGAATTAGGTGGTAAAGGAGCTAATGTAATTTTTAATGATGCTAACCTAGATGAAGCTATACCAATGGCTCTTAAAGCAGCCTTTACCAATCAAGGTCAAATCTGCTTAGCCGGATCAAGGTTATTTGTTCATAATTCTGTATTCGATGAAGTTAAAAACAAGTTAATTATGTTAGCCGAAAATATGATAGTAGGTGATCCGTTAAAAACCGATACTGAAATTGGTGCTCTGATAAGTAATCAACATGTTGAAAAAGTATTGAACTACATAGCAATTGGCAAAGCCGAAGGAAAACTACTTACTGGTGGCAAGCAAATTTTGGGACAAGAATCAACTAATTTTATTGAACCAACCATATTTAGTGAAATTCCCAATTCCAGTAAATTATGCCAGGAAGAAATTTTTGGACCAGTTTTACCAATTATTAAATTTACTGATGATGATAATTTATTAGAAATGCTCAATTCAACCCCATATGGACTTTCGGCATCATTATGGAGTAGTAATATTGATCGCTGTAATTACTATGCACGCAATCTTAAAGCAGGCATAATTTGGGTAAATTGCTGGTTCTTGCGTGAATTAGCCACACCTTTTGGTGGAGTAAAAATGTCCGGCATTGGTCGAGAAGGTGGCCGATACAGTTTAGAATTTTTCTCTGAAGCAAAAACCATCACTTATAAATATGGTAATTCCTGGTAAACTATCAGTTTCAATTTACCCCTTAAATAAACAAAAACACGAAAAAAATTATGGACTTAAATCTAAAAAATAAAAATGCCTTAATTATGGCTTCTTCAAAAGGAATTGGTAAAGCAATAGCTTACAACCTTGCTAGCGAAGGGGTTAATCTATATTTATGCTCACGATCGCTAGACTTATTGACAAGTATTCAAGCCGACCTTCAAGACAAGTACTCAATTGAGATTGAAATATTTCCAGCTGATTTAAGCAATTTCACTAATCGCGAAAATTTAATTAACGCTGTTAAAGCTAAGTATTCTAAAATTGACATCCTTGTGCATAATATGGGCGGACCTAAGCCAAGTACCGTTCTAAATACAAGTATTGACGAATGGACTAATAGTTTTAACAGTTTGTGCCTGCCAGTTATTCACTTAAATAATGCCTTTATACCAGGAATGATTGCCCAAAATTTCGGTCGTATCCTGGCAATTACATCTTTAAGCGTTATTGAGCCAATTGACAACATGGCCTTGTCGAACTCCTTAAGATCGCTTATTACGGCCATGTTAAAAACACTAGCCAACGAAATCGCCGAATATAATATTACGGTAAACTGCCTAGCGCCTGGTTGGATTAAAACTGATCGCACCGATGAATTGCTTGAGTCAAGGATTAAATTATCACCTCAAACTAAAGAACAATATCTAGCATCACATTTAAGTACAATTCCCGCTAATCGAATGGGTAGCGTCAATGAACTATCGAGTCTTGCCACATTTTTATGCTCCAATCAAGCTGGTTACATAACAGGATCGACAATTTGTGTTGATGGAGGCAAACGTAAAAGCACTTATTAAACAAAATAAAGTGCTTTAAACTCATAAGCGGAAGAAATATTTATCTTCCGCTTATAATAATCTTTATCGCTTCATCTATTCGCTATCAGGAATTGGTGCTCCAGGTGGAAGCGTTGGCGTGGTTCTAGTATCACGCTCAGCACGACCTGAAGTATAGTAACGTTCATCAATTACCGTAGGTTCAACTTGGAACATATTCATATCATGTGGACCTTCTACGCGATCAATTTCTTCAGGTAATTTTAACGATCCAGGTGTACCTGGTAAAATGATTTCTGGTCTAACAGCAACAACCAATTCACTTTCGTTTTTATTAAAAGCTTTAGAACGATACAATGCTCCTAATACAGGAACTTCGCCAATAATTGGTGTTTTAATGATTTGACGCCCAACGGCGGCAGTAACCATACCAGCAATAAATAATTCTTGACCAGGTTTTAATTCAACTATGGTTTGCGATCGTCGCGTTGTAAAACCAGGAATAATTGTAGCAGTTGAAGTGCCAGGAGGATTAAAGCCAATACTTGAATCTAAAATTCGCTCTTCAGGTGATACTTCAAGATTAATTGAGCCATTTTCCATAAGCATAGGAATAAAATTAAGCCTTAAACCAAATGGTTCATACTGTACAGAAGGAATAGCTGATCCAGCAACAGCCAATTGTTGAATAATCGGAATTTCTCCACCAGCTAAAAATGCAGCTCTTTCACCAGATAAACAGGTAACTGTTGGCTGCGCAAGGATTCTGGCTCTATTCATCGCAATAATACCTTCTACCGAAGGATTAATACCAACTTTAAGCTTGTTACCTAATGGCAATTGCGCTACCGAAGTAAATAAATTTGCTAAACCTGTTGGGTTAAAGCTTGCACTACCGGGCGAACCAAATAATACAGCATTTTGCAATAATGCAGGGGCTCCATTCATTAAGCCTAAACCAATACCAGTTAACTGTGGTAATGTTGAGGCTACAAAAGATACCGGTCCTGCTAAATATCCACCAGCTCCACCAGTTGGCAATAAGCCAAGAGCCGCTGGAGCAGATGTTAATAGCCCAGGACTACCTATTGCATTTCCAGCTCCGGCAATAGCTGACAACGCATTAGTATTGTTACCACCAATACCAAAATTAAAAGTACTGGTAGCCAAATTAAGACCTAACTGAACCCCTAATTCTCGAACAGCAGTAGTATTCATTTCCATAAAAGTAACATGCAACACAACTAATGGTACTTTTCTAACTTTAATCAGACTTACAACACGGCCACCTTGACTAGATATGACTTGAGCCTTACATACATTATTGGTTAAATTTGAAAAATAAGTATATTTATCAACTGAAGATATTGTTGAGAGTAATCCTTGGGTACCGCCACCGCCACCTTGAGTTCCCATCCCCATTTCACCAATCATTGAACTGTTACCCACACGCGTAACAATACGATTATTAGCAATGTCAATATTCATGCCGCGATCATCCATAAAGACATTAGCAGCATTGAAAGCACGAATCACTGATTCAGCATAGTCAACGTCACCCAAAAGAATAACGCGGTCACCACCAGCTATAGAAAACGCCTTAACAATTATCCGCGGATCAATTTCCCGTAAAGTAGACTGTAACTGAGAATAATCACGATTAACTTTAAGATCTAGAGCCAAGACATTACCGCCATCATCCCAAAGAACCATCGTGGCTGCTCCTGGCGTTTTTCCTAATAAAACCAGTTGATTTTCAGCAACCACAACCGGTTCAGCTACACCAGGCTGACTTATTGAAGTTCGAACAATACGGTTTTTTAAACGAAAACTACGTGACTGACCAACTTTTAATTCAATTATATTAGATACTTTGAATTCTTCCATATCAATAGCACCACTAACAACTGGCGGTATTGGCGTTGCCACTGGACCACCTAAACCACTGCTACTTTGAGCCACAATTCTGTCAGCTGGTAATTGAGCTAGCAAATTATTGGACATAAGATCTAACGAATTACGTTTAGGCTCTAGAGAATTTGCCCAACAAATTTGCGAAGATAACTGAGTAACCAAAGTTAATAGTACAACTAATAGCGTATTACGTCGCTTATTCATATTTATTCCTCTATATCTCCTTAAAAACTAACAAATACCAATACAAATCTTAAATTTAATTATTATCCGGAATCGGCGCTCCAGCAGGTAAAGTTGGTGAAGTAGGCTGCGTTCTTTCATCTCTGCCTGAAGTATAATAACGTTCATCTATAACAGTTGGTTCAACCTGGAACATATTCATATCACGTGGACCTTCCACTCGACCAATTTCTTCAGGTAATTTAAGTTGGCCTGGTGTACCTGGCAAAATTATTTCCGGTCGTATTGCTACAATCAATTCACTTTCATTTTTAGAAAATGCCTTTGATTTATACAACGCTCCAAGCACTGGGACTTCACCTAATACTGGTGTCTTAGTCAACTGACGACCTGAATTTGCCGTGACCAAACCGGAAATATATAATTCCTGACCAGGTTTTAATTCAACCATAGTTTGGGTTTTACGAGTTGTAAAACCCGGTATTGTTGAAATTGAACCAGCTAAAACCAAACCCAATGATTGATCTAAAATTCTTTCTTCTGGGGCAATTTCAATATTGATACCACCATCTTCTTTAAGTACAGGTATCATATTTAGTCTCAAACCAAATGGCACAAACACAATAGAGGCAGAAGCCACACCAGCTCCAGCACCTGCCTGTTGAACCGGAATTTCACCACCAGCTAAAAATGCAGCTCTTTCACCAGAAACAGTGACCAATGTTGGTTCGGCTAAAATCCGCGCACGGTTTTGGGCAATTACACCATTAAAAACGGGGTTAATTGAAGCTCTGGATCGAGCACTATAAGGGAAAATACCTTGCGAGTAAAACGTATTAAGCAATCCACCACCATTAAAAGCAGCACCACCAGGGGCACCAAACAGTACCGAAGAGCCAAGTAATGGCGGTGGGCCATTAAGAACACCCAAGCCAATACCGGTAATTCCACTAGCGCCACTAGCGCCATACGCTAAATTACTGACAAAATTACCAAGTTGCGTACCACCAATACCATATGGGTTAGTAGCTAAGCCTTGCATTTGAGGAAATGAGTATACATAGCCTGGTGGCGCCATTGGGCTGCCGCTAATCTGACCTGATGTATTACCACCAACACCAAAGGCAAAAGTATTACTTGAGTAATTAAAACCAAGCTGGGTTGACAATTCTCTTATAGCCTGTGAATTTACTTCCATAAAAGTGCAGTGCAATACAATTAAAGGAACTTTCCTCACTTTAACCAGACTTACAACCTTACCGCCATTACTGCGTAAAACCTGAGCTCGAGATATACTATTGGTAATGTTAGAGAAATAAGTATAACGATCAGCCGATCCCAGCGACGACAATTGCCCCATAGCTCCACCAGCCATAGATGCACCCATACCCATTTCACCAATCATTGCATTCATTGAACTGCGATCAACAACACGATTAGAAGCTGCAACAATATTCCAGCCAATATCATCCATGTAAGTACAAGCAGCCTGATATGCTTTAATGACGGTTTCTACATAATCAACGTCACCCAGCAGCAACACCTTGTCTACCCCTTGAACGTTATATGATTTTACAATGATACGCGGATCAATCTCTCTTAAAGTCGATTGCAACTGCGAATAATCGCGTGTAACCATCATATCAATAGCCGCAGCATTACCAGCATCATCCCAGAGAACTAGCGAGGCGGCTCCAGCGGTCTTGCCAATAATAACAATTTGATTTTCAGCAACTACCACAACATCAGCAATAGATGGGTCACTAAGGGAAACTCTTATAATCGGGTTTTTTAATTTAAAAGCTCGTGATTGATCAACTTTAATATCAATAACATTACCTGTTTTAAATTCTTCCAGATCCACACTTCCGGAAGCAGCTGGTGGAATAGGTGTTGCCAGAGGCATACTTGGCGACTGGGCTAACATTTGTCTTGATTTAAGGTTGCTGGCTATTAATTTAGAAACAGGAATATGATTAGCACTAGTTGATTGAAAATTGGAGCCGGATTTTGACACTTGATTCAATGGGTCGGCTTTAACCCCCAGTGAATTTAAAATAAGCAAACTCAAAGCCAAATAACTTGTAACTCTTCTATGAGCTTTAAACATATTTTTTTTATCCTCTCTCAAATAATTCAATATTTATTAGGTATAACTTATAAGTAAATATTAACAGTAATAATTTTTAAATTAATTAACAACAACTTTTTACACACATCTTTACAGCCACCACATAAACCAACTAACCAACTAAAAATTTACAATATTTTCTTAAAAGATGCTAGTACCCGAATTAATACTTTTAACACTTGGAATCTGGTTCTTGTTTTCAAAGTATATAGAAATGAATCAGAAAAATCTTTAAAGTACTAACCTAAAAACAACCAAACTATGCCTAGCTAAGATTTAAGCATTTTTCAACTTTCGTTACTGACATCATATCGGTCAATAAGATAAATTTTAGTTAATATTAAGTCCAACGCTAAACATAATAATTGTTCACCTCCAACAAAATAAATTTCTTATTTTTTAATATAATTTGTTGAAATTATTCATTTTAAAAGCAAGTAAATGTTAATATATTTACATATGTTTAAAGTATTAAAATTTTACATTATGATTAATTGTTATTTTTTAATTTTCAATATAAATTAAAATTTCAAAAAAATTATCAAATATATATAAAAGGATATAATCATGGAACCAAATATAAACGATCAAGAAAGAATACTAGTAGTAGATGATGAGGCTTCGATTCGACGCATTCTTGAAACTCGCTTGAAGCTAGCTGGTTATAATGTACAAACCGCAGCTGATGGACAAGAAGCCTTGGACATCTTTAACACTTTTCAACCTGATTTAGTTATTCTTGATGTTATGATGCCCAAGGTCGATGGGTATGAGGTTTGTCGTGAGATTCGTAAAACTGCTGATACTCCTATCATAATGTTAACGGCCGTTGCTGATGTTTCCAATCGCATCCAAGGCTTAGAAATTGGGGCCGATGATTATGTAGTTAAACCCTTTAGCCCGTCAGAACTAGAAGCCCGCATCAAAGCCGTAATGCGACGAACCGTGGAAAGGCAACAGGAAGTTACCCAAACCAAAAGTACCAATACAATTAATATTGGCAGTCTTAAAATTGATTTAAATAAACGTCAAGTAACCCGAAAAAATGAACGCATCCGTTTGACTGGTATGGAATTTAGCTTATTAGAGCTTTTAGTTACTAATTCGGGCAAACCCTACTCTCGTGGCGAAATACTTCAACAAGTATGGGCCTACCCTCCTGATCACCGAATTGACACGAGAGTAGTTGATGTACATATAAGTAGATTAAGATCTAAGTTAGAAGAAGATTCTTCTAACCCAGATCTAATCCTTACGGCTCGTGGCATTGGTTATATGTTTCAAAAAATAAACTAAGTACCAATTTTCCAAGAATTCATATAATCTACCATTTCTTCAGTTAGGGTATCAATAGACACACCAAGTGAAGCCAGTTTTAAAGATGCAATTTCCACGTCAATCTGATTAGGTAAATTTAAAACACCAGGATTTAATTTACCTTGATTT
>DAHXLC010000268.1 GCA_027371815.1 Candidatus Melainabacteria bacterium
CAAAATACTCATTTTCTATTTTCTTGTTTGAACATTGCGATAGTTTAAATATTTTATTTGATATATTAAAAACATATCTTATTAATTTTTTTCACAACAATAAAATGACACCACTAATAGTTTAACCTGATAACTTAAAAAAGTGCAAGAACTTTTTTTTACATTTGCGAAAAAATTTTCAAAAATGCTACAGCTGAAATAATAGCAGTTTCAACCCGCAATGTTCTTGAGCCAAGACCAACAGCTCTAAAACCATGTTTATGAGCCAATTTTAATTCATTTACAGTAAAGCCACCTTCCGAGCCAACTAAAATGATATTACCATTGCCTAAATTGCCACCATGGTTGTAAAGAACATTAACCATATTTGGTGTCTTATTATTTGTGTCTAGAATATATTTTCCCCAATCATTATTAATACTAGTATTTATTTCCAGAAATGATATCAATTCTCTAGGCTCATAAATTTTTGGTAGATAAATTCCACCGGATTGCTCTGTTGCTTCCCTGCATATTTCATTGAATCGCTTCCATTTCTGGCTTGAATAGCTCGTATCAATTTGCGAGTAAGCTAAAATAACTGGATAAATTTGTGTAACACCAAATTCACTTAATTTTTCGATTGCCCATTCAAAACGGGACATTCTTATCATTGGCATACCCACAATTAACGGCTTAGGACAAGCAAAAATTTCTTTACTTAAAACTTGAGCAACTAAAGATTTTTTATCCAGTTTCATTATCTTGGCTAAAATTTCGCAGCCTTGACCATTAAAAATTTTAAATAAGGCACCATTGTTTAAACGTAATACTTTACGAATCTGCCAAACAACTTTTTCATCCTCAATTAAAATTTCATGATTTTGCTCAAGCAAATCAAAAGTTAAATTCTTGACAACAAAACGGTGAATATTCATTATTTAGCAACAAAAGTTAACATTTATCAAACATGCCTTAAATTTTTATAAAAGACTTACCTTTTATAATTTTATTGTAAGCATAATTGGATTATAATCATATATATCAAATATTTAATTACTTTAAAATTTATTGGAATATATATTATGGATTTAAAAGATTGGTTTGCCAATCGTAAAAAAAATAATGAAACAGCACAAGCTAAGCAAATTCTTTCAACCGAAGAATATTGTGCTTTATGGATAAGCTGTTTTCAATGCCGTGAACTGCTTTATACTAGGGATTTAAGACAAAACTTACAAGTCTGTCCTAAATGCCATTATCATTTTCGCATTGGTGCTCTTGACCGAATTGAACATTTAAGTGATGCCAATTCATTTTGTGAGACTGAAGCCAATCTAATATCTAGCGATCCCTTAAAGTTTTTCGACACTTTAAGCTATGAAGATAGATTAAAAGAAGCCAATCAAAAATCTGGCCTAAAAGAAGCAATAATCACCGGTACTTGTACGATCCAAGGTCGTCCTACCTGCCTAGCAGCTATGGACTTTGGCTACTTTGGCGGATCAATGGGCAGTGTAGTTGGTGAAAAAATCACCCGTATTATTGAACTTGCTCTTGAACAAAGATTACCTTTAATCATCATTTCCAGTTCTGGTGGGGCGCGCATGCAGGAAGGAATTTTAAGCCTGATGCAATTAGCAAAAACTTCAGCTGCGCTAAAAAAACTGCATGACTCGGCAATTCTCTATATCTCAGTTTTAACCGAACCAACTTTTGGTGGGGTTACGGCTAGTTTTGCCATGCTTGGTGATATTATTATTGCCGAACCTGGGGCTCGTATAGGTTTTGCTGGTAGACGGGTAATTGAACAAACCATTCGCCAGAAACTACCAGCCGACTTCCAAACTGCTGAATATTTACTGAAACACGGTCAAATTGATATGGTCATTGAACGAGCTAAACTACCCCAGACCATAGCCAATTTAATAGATTTGCATAGCCTAGATTGTCATCAACCCAAACCTAAAGCTATAGCTAAAACCCCTCTAAAAACACATTAGGCAAAATATATGACAACCGGAAAACTACCACCACTTGAATTTGAATTACCCTTAGCCAATCTCAATACTCAGATTGAAGCTCTGGAGCGACAATTACCCAATAATCCAGCTCTCGAACAGGAAATTTTCGAATTACACAAACAATACGACAATTTAAAACGTTCAATTTACGGTAATTTAAGAGCTATTGACCGCCTGGCCATTGCCCGCCATCCTCAAAGACCATATACTCGGGATTATTTAGATAGATTTGATCCAGACTGGATTGAACTTCACGGAGACAGACACGGTGTTGATGATCCCGCTATGGTATGTGGCTTACTAAAGTTAGGTGATTATCGGGTTCTTATAGTTGGCACTCAGAAAGGACGAAATATTCGGGAAAAGCAATTATGTAATTTTGGCATGCCTCAACCCGAAGGATACCGTAAAGCTCTACGCTGTTTTAAACATGCGGAAAAATTTAATTTACCAATAGTAACCCTTATTGATACTCCTGGAGCTTATCCAGGCATGACAGCTGAAGAACATAATCAAGCTCAAGCAATAGCCTATAACTTATTTGAATTAGCTAACCTAAAAGTACCTATAATTTCAGTGATTTTAGGTGAAGGTGGATCTGGTGGCGCTTTAGCTATTGGTCTTACCAATACCATTTTAATGCTCGAGAATTCAGTTTATTCAGTGATTTCTCCCGAAGGCTGTGCTTCAATTCTCTGGCGGCAACCAACCAAAGTTCAAGAAGCCTGTGAATCCATGAAAATTACAGCTCAAGAGAACAAAGATCTAGGCATTATTGATGATATTATTGAAGAACCATTAGGCGGGGCTCATCATAACTGGAATTTAATCGCTAAAACTACCCAAAACTATATTATTAAACACCTCGATAAACTAAATCTAGAAAACGATATTGTTGAACATCGCACGCGTAAATTTCGTAAAATTGGTTGTTTTAAAGATTAAACCCAATTACTTTAATTTGCTGGATTTTACGACGAATCACTTGTACGGCTTAAGTCGGAAACTAAACCAAATTACTTTGATTTTCTCTTATTGGGTTTTACTGGAGTCACGTCAGTATTTTCCAATAAATTTAAGTATTTAACTTTTAAAGTCTGCGCTATTTTATATTGACTAGCTTCTTTAGGAATCGAATCTAAGGTTTCCAATGCATCTTCATATTTGTTTTGCCGAGCTAATTTTTTTGCCAGGGTAATATATAAAGAATACAATTGATTAATTTGTTTAATATTTAACTTACCCTGAGAATTTAACTGTTCCATATATACGCAACAATCATCAAGTTTGCCTTGTGATAACAGATTATTAATTTGGGTATCATAAGAAATTGGCAGATTTTGCGAATTCAGAAAATTAATCGAATAATAAATCACCCCAGTAATTAGCATTAAAGAAAACAAACCTAAAATAATTAGTTTAAATTTACCTACTTGATTGTTGTCATTAGATAAGGGTACAACTTTTTTTTTCTTAAAATCGTTAGGATTAAAACTTTTTAAATTGGTATATTTGGGAAGTTCTTTGTTTTCAGCAAATGGTTGTTGTTCACTAACCTTAGACAACTCTTCCAGTCGCTTTAAGGCTAAGTCTTTAGCTGATAACTGATTATTATTTTCAGGCGGCACAATACCATCAGCATCTGTTTGACTAGTTTCAACGTCATTAGATTCCGCTGAATTATCAGCAATTTGATTGTTATTTAAACTATTAAATTGACCTTGGTGTGGCTCATTAGCATCCGAAGGCTTATCAAGGGGTGCAATCATGGTATCCCAGCCAGGCAAACTACTATAACTAGCATTAGCTGAAGAATTAGTTAAATGCTTAGTTATTTCTTCTGGTTTAACATTTATTTCTTTGTTAAAAAAGTTATGTGGTGGACTAGCTTGCGATCCAGTTGGCTGAATTATCTTAGTTTTTGCTGAAATCGACTGAGCTAACGACATGTCATTATCTTTCAAATTAATAACTTCAATTAAAGCCTCAGCAACTTCATCCATATTTTTATAACGACTGTTAGGATCTTTTGCCAGCATTTTATCAATGATAGCTTCTAATTGTGGCGGAAATTTAACATCCAGACCCATTTGGTTTAATTTTGGCGCCGGATTCGATAAATGCATCGACATAACTTTGACAACTTGCTCGGATAAAAATGGTACTTCCCCAGTTAACGCCTCAAAAATAACTATGCCCAAAGAATAAATGTCACTAGATGGGCCAACCCTACTATTTACACATTGCTCTGGACTCATATAAGTTGGCGATCCACAAACTGTTCCGGTTTTGGTTATTCGATTAGATTCAGTTTCTTCCTGGGCTATCCTGGCAATACCAAAATCAACTAAAATAGGAAAGAGTGGATCTTCACCACGTTCAACTAAAACAATATTTTCGGGTTTTATATCTCGATGGACAATATTATGGCGATGCGCTTCACCAAGAGCCTGAGCCACCCCCACAAAAATGGGCAAAGCCATTTTATAACTTAAGCGTTTTTGATCAATAATTAAATCAGCTAAAGCTGTACCCTGCAAATAGTCCATGACAATATAGGGGCGGTTCACTTTAGGTATAACACCAAAGTCGTATATAGTTATAATATTTGGGTGACTTAAACGACTTGAAGCTTTAGCTTCCTGAATAAAGCGACGATTAAACTCATCATCTGAAACTAAATAATCATGAAGAATTTTAATGGCAACTTCCCGGCCAATAACTTCTTGATAGCCTTTATACACCGATCCAGCTGCACCTTGACCAATTAAGGATTCAACTTTATATCTACCATCTAAAACCAGGCCAATAATAGGATCATCACCAATCAAAACTAAAGAAGAACCATCTTTAGGACAGGTCATCAGATTTTCATTAGATTGAAAGTTGCAAAATAGACACAACTTCATGGCTTCACATTAATATTACAAAGGGGGATAATTTAAAAAGTTATATTATTTATTTTAGTTAAACTTATTCTAGTAATAATTTTATAATACTATAATTGTGCAATAAAAGATTAAAATTTTAATCCTTTCAATTTTAACTATTGACATGAACTTTCCTTAAAGTGGAGATTTAGAATGAAAAGCCCATTAATGTTAATTTTCTTAACTGTTTTTATTGATTTAGTTGGTTTTGGTTTAATCGTTCCGGTTTTACCTACCTATGCTAAAGAACTTCATGCCGATGGATTAATGGTAGGAATTGTCATGGCCTCATATTCGCTTATGCAGTTTTTCTTTACACCTATTTGGGGCAAACTTTCGGATAGCGTAGGTCGCCGCCCAATTATTCTCTTAAGTTTATTAGCTTCAGTAATTGGTTACTTAATCTGGGGATTTTCTAATTCCTTGGTACTGTTAATTCTCGCTCGCTGTGTCGCTGGGGCTGGTAATGCTAATATTGCAGTAGCGCAAGCTTATGTAAGCGATGTGACAACTTTAGAAAATCGTGCCAAAGGAATGGGAGCAATTGGCGCTGCCTTTGGCTTAGGTTTTGTATTAGGGCCAGCTATCGGTGGCTTTTTAGCTGGATTTGGCATCGCCAAAATTGGTTTTGCCGCTGCATCCCTAAGTTTAATTGACTTAATCTTAACTTTTTTCCTTTTACCTGAGCCTGAAAAAAGATCTAATGCCGGCAAGCAACGTTTTGATCTTAAGCCTCAATTTATCGTTGATACAATTAAAAATCCAAGCTTACAAGGCTCATTACTGATATTTTTTATTTCAACTTTAGCCTTTGCTAATATGGAAGCTACTTTAGTATTACTGACCAGTTTAAAATTTGGTTATACGACCAAAGCTAACAGTTTTATGTTTACTTATGTAGGGTTAATTATTGTTTTTGTCCAAGGTGGTATGATTCATCGTTTGGTAAAAAAATATGGGGAAAAAGTTTTGGTAATTTCGGGCTGTGCAATTTTAAGCTTAGGTTTACTCCTAACTGGATATGCTAGCAATCAAACCTTCCTTTATATAGCTTTAGCCCTACTAGCCATAGGCTCGGGTATTAACACTCCGGCTAATCAAAGCATGCTTTCCAAATTGGCTCCTAGCGAAAACACTGGTGCGGTTTTAGGAATTGGCCAGTCCTTATCTACATTAGGACGCATTTTAGGGCCAGTTATTGGAGGCTACGCCTTTGATCATTTTGGTGTCAGTGTTCCTTATCTAATTGGTAGTTCAATTATGGTTATAGCCTTTACCATTGCCTTAAAATTGCCAAAATCAATTAATTTAGCACAAACGGTATAAAGCATAATTAAGAGGTTTACTATATGAATTTTTTAATATTAGGATCAGGAAAAATGGGTTATGCATTAGCCTATGATTTAATTCGTAGTTCTGATGTAGAAAAAGTTATTCTAGCGGATGCCAACACCAAAAGTTTAAAATCTACAACCAAAATATTGATTGACAAAAAAATCATACCGGTAGCTCTAGATATAAATAATGAAGCCGAAGCTATTGAACTTATGAAATTTGTTGATGTCGTAATAAGCTGCCTGCCTTATAATTTAAATCTTCAAGTATCAAAACTGGCCTTGTTAGCCAATAAACACTATCTGGATTTAGGTGGCAATGAAGAAGTCCTCAAACAGCAATTTGCCTTAAATGATTTAGCCCAGAAAAAAAATGTAACTTTAATACCTGATTTAGGTCTAGCTCCGGGGCTGGTCTCATTAATTGCCCTAGCTACAGCTAACGAATTAACCGATCTTTATGAAATAAAAATCAGAGTTGGTGGCATTCCGCTTGAACCAGTTGAACCACTCAATTACTGCAAGCTTTTTTCCTTAAATGGCTTAATTAATGAATATGTTGAAGACTGTGCCGTAATAAAAGATGGTCAATTATTTAAAATACCATCTTTGACCGATTGTGAAAGTATTGAATTTCCTAAACCCTTTTCCCAAATGGAAGCGTTCAATACAGCGGGCAATGTCAATAATCTGTTTAATATTCTTAATGGCAAAATAAAACATTTAAACTATAAAACCATAAGATATCCTGGGCATTGTAATCATATGAATTTACTGAAACAGCTTAAATTAATGAGTAGTGATTCGGTTAAAGTCAAAAAGCATAATATTATTCCCCGTGATTTACTATTAACATTACTTGAAGATGCTTTGCCCGAAAACCAGCCCGATGCAGTTTTATTACGTATCAATGTAATTGGTGTCAAGAATGAAAAACCTTGTGAAATCATCTGGGAATGTATTGATTATGCTGATGAAGTTAACAATATATCAGCAATGATGCGCATGACCGCCTACCCAACTTCAGCCATTGCCCAAATGCTCGCTCGTGGTGACATTAGTCAAAGAGGCGTCATAAAACAGGAAGAGTCAATTCCCTTAGATATTTTAATCAAAGAATTAGAAGCTCGTGGTATTAATATTACTCGTTCTGAAAGAATTCCGGTATTATCCTAAATGAAAATAAAATTTATTATTGTATTAATTACTAGCTTGTTTTCATTAACAAGTGTCAATCAAGCCAGCTGTAGGATAGCTAAGCAAGGAGAAAGCCATATGACGAAAACCCATAATTCCCAAACCACAAATTTATTAGATACTTATATTCAAAATTCAAGGTCACAATATGAAAGCATGTTAGCCAAATTTGTTAATATTCCTTCAGTGTCAATGGAAAACACCGATTCAATAACTACCAACGACTGTTCATTAGCCTATTTAAGTGGTATTGAAGACATTGATGAAAACGCTAAGACGCTCAACCCAATGCTAAAAATGGCTAAAATAGCCAGCCAGGCTTTAACCAATGCTGGATTTAAGGCCAAGGTATATCCTACAAAATTATTCCCAATAATAACCGGCGAATTAATTCAAGATAAAAATTATCCAACAGTATTAATTTACAATCATCTTGACGTGCAGCCAGCTAGCGCTAGTGAATGGGCAAGCGAGCCTTTTAAAATGCAGATTAAAGGTGATAAATATATAGGCCGTGGGGCAACTGACGACAAGGGAC
Source organism: Candidatus Melainabacteria bacterium (assembly GCA_027371815.1). Classification (GTDB taxonomy): domain Bacteria; phylum Cyanobacteriota; class Vampirovibrionia; order Obscuribacterales; family JAKAZS01; genus JAKAZS01. The sequence goes on from DAHXLC010000268.1 coordinate 8,003, forward strand.
CAGCCTTAGCGGTATTATTTGCAGCTTCATATATTAAAGAACATAAAATTCCAATTAATATAAAAGTTTTATGGGAATTAGAAGAAGAGATTGGCTCACCTTCGTTTGCAGCATTTTTACAAGAACATAAGGCTAATTTTAGCACTGATTCAATTGTCGTATCAGACACTATCTGGGTCTCACGCAACAACCCGGCTGTAGCCTATGGCTTACGCGGACTTCAAGGTGCTACCATTAAACTGACAACTGGAGTTAAGGATATTCATTCAGGTACAACTGGTGGTTTAGCCCGTAATCCTATTGGTGAAATCTGTGAAGTAATCTATGACTGTTATGATCCTAAAACCGGCCATGTTAAAATTCCACACTTTTATGATGATATTAAAGAGCCAAGCGAAACTGAGATTGAACATTTTGTCAATTCGGGATTTACGATTGATGGCTTTAAACAAGCCAATGAAGTCACTTCTATTCGAACCAATAATACAAAAGAAGCTGTTTTACGTTTATGGGCTAAACCCACCTTTGAAATTCATGGAATTAAAGGTGGGTATATTGGCCAAGGTATTAAAACAATTGTGCCCCATTCCGCTGAGGCTAAAATCAGTATGCGTCTAGTGCCCAATCAGGATCCTCATAAAATATTTAATAACTTAAAAGCTTTTATTCATGAAC
>DAHXLC010000282.1 GCA_027371815.1 Candidatus Melainabacteria bacterium
AACTTCAATAGCATTACCAACAGCAAATCCTAAAGGTTGGTTCATATCAGTTACTACAGTTAAAACATGTTTGTTTAATCGATTGCCAATTTCAACCATTAATTTGGCTAGTTGAATAGCTTTATGTGGCTCTTCCATAAAAGTAATATCTAAATTAAACATAAAGACATTAGGGAAAATAATTTTCCATCTACGAGGGAATTCATAAAATGAAAATGGCTGAACTAATTCAGAATAAAAAAATCGGTAAGGCTCATACCAAAGCCGAATTACAATACCTGGTTGAAGGCATTGTGAATAACTCCATACCTGATTATCAGTTATCAGCATGGCTTATGGCAATTTATTTTCAAAACATGAATCTTGAAGAAACCGCCTATATAACTAAACTTATGACTTATTCTGGTGATGTTTTAGATTTTAGTGATGTTGGACCAATTATTGGCGATAAACATTCCACTGGTGGAGTTGGTGATAAAACCACCTTAGTCTTTGTACCGCTTATGGCAGCTTGTGGAATACCAATGGCTAAGTTATCCGGGCGTGGGTTGGGTTTTAGTGGTGGCACAATCGACAAATTAGAAGCCATACCAAATTTTAATGCAACTTTATCTTCTAGCCAATTTCAAGCACAAGTAAAAAAAATTAAAATGGCAATCTCCGCTCAATCACAAAGCTTAGCACCAGCAGATGGTAAGCTTTATGCTTTAAGAGATGTAACCCAAACAGTTGATTCTATGCCATTAATTGCCGCATCAGTTTTATCCAAGAAATTTGCCAGTGGTACCAATTTAATTATTTTAGATGTAAAATGTGGCGTGGGTGCTTTCATGGAAGAGCCACATAAAGCTATTCAACTAGCCAAATTAATGGTTGAAATTGGCAATCGATTAAACAAACATGTTTTAACTGTAGTAACTGATATGAACCAACCTTTAGGATTTGCTGTTGGTAATGCTATTGAAGTTAAAGAGGCAATTGATACGTTACAGGGTAAAGGACCGGCCGATCTTATTGAACTTACTCTTTCATTAGGTTCACTAGCTTTGGTCAAAGCTAAACTTGCCGCAAACACCAGTCAGGCTAAAACCATATTGGAAAACTGTCTTAATAGTGGTAAAGCTCTAGATTATTTTGCTAAATTAATTGAATATCAAGGTGGTAATCCTGAAGTAATTGAAAATCCAAAATTAATGCCCCAGGCCAAGATAATTAAAACTCTTAAAGTACCAGATAATCTTAGCCAAAATTTATGGATTGAGGATGTAAACGGTAAACTTATTGCTATAGCCGCTAAAACACTTGGAGCTGGACGCGAGAAAAAAGATGATAAAATTAATTTAGCCGTAGGAATTGAAGTTTTAGTAAAAATCGGTCAAAAAGTATCTAAAAATGAGCCTTTTGCTATTATATATGCTGATAGTGATACTGCTTTTGCAATAGCTAGCAACTATGTTTTCCAGGCGGTTAAATTTTCCTGTGAAATAATTAAATCACCACCTTTAATTATTGATTCCTATGAATAACTCTTGGCGTTTTATTCCTTATGCTGAATATAATGGTGAATTAAATATGGCTATCGACGAAACCTTATTAGAGGCACATCGTCGAAATGAATGTCCACCAACATTAAGACTATATGGCTTTAAGCCTAGCTGTATTACCATTGGCTACAGTCAGAAAGTTGATCAAAATTACATCGATAAATTTCAAAGTTTTAATTTAGCAGTAGTTAAACGCCCAACTGGTGGTAGAGCCGTTTTACATCATCAAAATTTAACTTACAGTTTTATTGCCACAGCTGATCATCATATGTTATCGGGAAGTATCGTTAAATCATACAAGCAAATTTCTCAAGGTATCATAAATGCCTATGAAAACTTTGGTATTATTCTTGAAACCAACAATAATGAACATACTTTTTCCAAAAGTATTAATTGTTTTGATATTCTGTCCCGTGCTGATTTACAGGCTAAAGGAAAAAAAATTGTTGGTTCAGCACAATTACGCAGATTGAACAGTATTCTCCAACATGGATCAATTAATTTATATGCTCATGAAGATTTAAGCAAATTTGTTTTTAATAATAATGCATTTAATACTAATAATTACAACATTTTTGCTGATGTCAATAATCAGAATATTTACCAAACAAAGCTAATTAAAAATTTACCTAAAATTGAAGAAGCTTTTATAAACTCATTTTCGAAAAATTTCAATGTAACCTTTGAGATCAAACCATTAACAAAAGTAGAAATTAATGCGGCTAACGATACTAGCCATAAATATAAAATTTAAATTTTCTTTAAAACATAAAATTGACCAAGTTTAATCTGAGCTTCCATATTACCTTTATAAGCTGCCTGAGAAAATAACTCTTCAGCTTTAGCATAATTTTGGGTTACTCCATCACCATCTAGGTACATTTGCGCTAACAGACATATGGCATTAGTATCATTTTTAATACTTGCTTGAGATAGAAATTTAAAAGCTTTATGATAATTTTGATCAACACAATCTCCATTAAAATACAATTTACCAAGAAGTGCCTGGGCTTTTTCATCATTTTGATTACTGGCTTTGACAAGTAAGTCTATGGCTAGCGTTGAATCCTGTTTAACAAAAATGCCCCTAAGATACAAAGCTCCAAGGTCCCTTTGGGCTCTAGCATAACATTGATTACTTGATTGTTTTAGTAATTCCAAAGCTTTAGGCACATTTTGCTTAGTACCAGCACCTTTTAAATATAAATATGATAATTCATACTGAGCTTCAGCTAAATTCTGGTTACTTGCCTTAGAAATTAATTCAAAAGCCTTTTGATTATTCTTAGGCACACCTTGACCAGACAAATACATTATGCCATAAACAAGTTGAGCATAAGAATTTTTATCAACAATTTTATTTAATATTTCAAGCGCTTTTGCATAATCTTTTTTACAGGCAATTCCGGATAAATAAAATTGGGCAAGCGATACCATTGCGATAGGATCACCTTGATCACTAGCTTCTTTTGAAAAGGCAAATGATTTTTGATAGTCCTGTTTTACCCCTTTTCCGTCATAATACAATGTTCCCAAGGAAACCTTGGCATAAGGATCATTTTGCCTTTTCAAAAGAAGCTAGTGATCAAGGTGATCCTATCGCAATGGTATCGCTTGCCCAATTTTATTTAATATTTCAAGCGCTTTTGCATAATCTTTTT
>DAHXLC010000190.1 GCA_027371815.1 Candidatus Melainabacteria bacterium
GTAAAACATGCCAGTCCCATTGGCGCCCACCAAGATCTGCTTTTTAGTGCTAAGGATACAGCTTACCGTGGACTAGCAGATGCAATAATTTTAAGCGGCAAAGCTACTGGTGACAGCCCGAATATTAACGAAGCTAAACTCTTACATGAACATTTACCTGACACACCTTTACTACTAGGCAGTGGTGTTACCCACGCAAATATTAAAAACTTTATGGATAGTACTAACGGAATTATTGTTGCCAGCTCATTAAAGCGTTTTGGTAAATTAGAAAATCCGGTTGATGTTGATAAAGTTAGAAGTTTAGTTAGCATAGTTAACGCTAAAGTAACTTCATAAAATTTAAAAGTTAACCATGCAAATCAAGTTAAAGTAATTTGTTTTTATAAATGCGGGCAATTATTTTGTCTAGTTTTTATTGGTTAACAAAATAAATCAAATTTATTTACTTAATCAAGGATTATAAATGCTTGGCTAATTGTAAAGAGTTAAAATATCAAGGCAACATGCTGCAGTCAACTAAGTTTAAATTTTCTGCTTTTGAGAGATATTAGGGATATTTTAGTATGTTTAGAGCTTTTTCCAATAACTTAGTTAATAATTTAATTGTTTAATAATTTATTTGTTTTTACACAACAATATGTCAAGATAAACCAACTCATTTTTTGTTTTTCTGCTCTCAACAATCAACTAAATTTAATTTTTTTAAACTACAACTGGTAAATTTTCACAAGCTCTAGAGCTTTGAATAATTTGCCCAATATCAATAATACCATGGAGGGTACTCAAATGATTACTCATATTTTGCTACACATTGATTGCATTGCCATTATGGCTCTGGGATTTTGGCTTGGCTATATGTTTGTCTGGGGGCTAGTTAATTTAAACGTTACAGCCACAGGTTTTGTGACGATGGCAACGTTTATTTTTACCGGGCCTGTCTTAGAAATGATCGGACACCTGAACTGCGCCCATGCAACAGCCTTTTATATTCTTACCGGAGTAATTGGCGGACTTTTGTATTTAATTTTGATTAGCCTTTTCAAAGTCAAATCGCCCACCAAGAAAGATAACCAGGATAAAACCAGCGAAGTCACACCGGTTTTTCCTTGGTTAAACAATTAATTAACTAACTTAAACCTAGACTAAAGACTAAATAAGAGTATCTGGCAAGACTTATTTAGTCTTTAGCATTCTGGAAGTATTTTTTTAAACATCCATTCTATTCTCAAATATGGAGTTGCATATGAACAATAATGTTAACGCAGAAACCAATTCTAATGAATCTAATGAAATTAGTGCAATAAGTGATTTCAAGAACTTACTGGAACTTATTGCAAGTAAATGTAAGCCTCTGCCACCAATTGCTGTTTGGAAATTTGAAGAAGGCTGTTTTGGTGAATAATAAGAATTTGGGCACTTTGCTAATTAAATATTATTGTCAATGTTGGTTCTAATAAGCCTACCCAGCATCGTCACCCTAGTGAAACAAATTTTTCAATCATTGTTAGATAGGCACGGGCTATTCTTAAAACAACTCGTGCCTATCACCATTATTACATCAAAAAAATAAAATGAAAAAATCTTGCCTGTATTTACTCATAAACACTAACAATTTAAATTAAGTACCGGGAAAATTTTTTCTGCTTATTACTGCGTTAAACAATAGATAAAAAATATACAAACTGATTTTCAACCTTATTCTTTTGTCATATTAATACTATATATTATAATAGATATAACTTTGCCTAAAACAAACATTTAAAAATTTATTTGTTGATTTACTACCGAATATATATTGCCTGCTGGAATTGGCCACTAATATCTACCAGAGTTAATTATTCTTTAAAAAACCAGTTTTAGCCAACATCTCCTTAACTGCATTATAATGAACTTCCCAAACATAAGGCCCATAGCCACCAGCAAAAACCATAACCAGAGGAATTGCTAATTTAGTAGCGGTATCAATAACAAAACTATCACGTTGAGCCAATTGCTCTAAACTTAATTTTAAAAACCTCGTTCCCGGTAAAACATCTTTTTCGTAAGGATCTGATCCTGCTACAAATACAATTAAATCTGGAATAAATATTTTTAAAGCATGATTAATCGCATTTTGGGTTTTACTTAAATATAAGTTTTCTTCGCCAGTAAAAATAGGCACGTCAATATTGGAACGCTGTTTAAATTCCGGCCAACCTTCTTGGCTGTGCACGGATAACGTAAACACTGAATTATCATCTTTAAAAATTAAAGCAGTCCCATCACCTTGATGAAAGTCTAAATCAATAATCATGGCCTTGTTAATTTTTTGATCAGCCTGTAAGACTTTAATGGCAATAGCAATATCATTAAGTACACAAAAACCACGTCCGCAATTGGCAAATGCATGATGATAGCCACCGCCAAGATTAGCCGCTAAACCATATTCAAGCGCCAATTGACTTGCTAATAATGTGCCACCAGCTTTTAAGCTAATGTCATGAAACAAATCCATAAGTGGCATTGTTGCATTATGCGGATTATATTCGTTAGCTTTTAATTCAAAAATTTTAATCCATTCTTGCTCAGACTTATGGAGTCTAATTAAATAGTCTTCACTATGTACAAGATTAAGTTGGCTTGGGAGTAATTCAACCGGTTCAACATAGTCCAAAGTTTTACCAAATTCTTTGGCCAATTGTCCTAAAACCAATTGACCACGATCTAAAGCAAAAGGTTTATCAATGCCATAGTCAACTAAATTAGTATTATATCTTGGACTATAGACAAGATTTGTATTTTGAACATTACGGGAAATTTCCATAGCCATTATTTTAATTCAATTTTTAGCTATTAGCTTCAATCTTTTGCACGTTAAATAACATCTTTTCACAAACCAGTCCAAAATTTAATTTTTTTTTGGGTTGAAGAAGTAAGTTCACTATATATTATAGTATTTTTTAGCAAAAAAACAAGGAAGCAAAATTTTGCTTCCTTGTTAAAAAGTTAATCAATCTAGCTTAAGTTATATTACCAAGTCGATAACGTCTAAACATATTTTGAATTGATTAACCCTTCATTAAGGCTTCGATTGCCTTAACCGTTTTAGGAGCTGAATTGCTTAAAACATCATGGCCATTTGCGGTAATCAAAACATCGTCTTCAATACGCACGCCAATTCCACGATACTGGGAAGGAATGTGCTTGTCTTCATTATCAAAATAAAGTCCTGGTTCAACCGTAATAACCATACCAGGTTCAAGCAGCCGGTTCTTACCAGTTTCATCTGGTTTAGCTGCATTGCGGTACGAGCCAACATCATGAACATCAAGCCCAAGATAATGACTGGTACCATGCATGAAAAAATCGGTAAGCTTGGCAGCATCTTTCTTAGACGACTTAGGGTCAATCAAACCGAGCTCAATCAAGCCATCGCTCATAACTTTAGCCGCTTCGTCATGCACGCTTTGAATTGTATTACCCGCCTGACACATTGCAATAGCAGCCAATTGCGCTTTAAGCACCAGTTCATAAATGACTTTTTGACTTGGGCTAAATTTACCACTAGCCGGATAGGTTCGGGTTATATCACTGGCATAGCCATTAACTTCGCAACCAGCATCAATAAGAATAAGATCGTTGGCTTTAATTTTAGCACTATTACTTTCATAGTGAAGTGTACAGGCGTTATTACCACTAGCAACAATACTGCCATAAGCGTTACCTGTACCACCATTGTATTTAAAATCATGCTCAATCGTAGCCTGAAGCTGAAATTCAAACGTACCCGGCTTTGTCTTTTTCATAGTACGAGCATGCGCATTTGCTGAAATTGTAGCCGCTTTGCGCATTAATTCAATTTCAGCAAACGTTTTGAACAAGCGCAATTCGCTAATCAATTTGGTCACATCAAACAAAGGGGTTTTAACGACATTCCATACAGATTTAAATTTTTCGTCCAAGGTACAATTAATCCCCAAAGTATAATACACTTGGGTTGCCGTTTTAAGCATTGGGGCAAGCACAGTAGTTAAATCATCAATCACACAAGCTTTGTCAGCGCCAAAGACTTTAACGGCATTATCAGTACCGCAGCGCTTGCCTGTCCAAACCTCCTTGGACTTATCTTTGGGGCGCACGAACATGATGAACTCATTGCGCCCAGTAAGATTAGACAAAACTAACACTGATTCCGGCTCGGTAAACTGGCTCAAATAAAGCATGTCCGAGTTTTGGCGATATTCATGATGAACATCACCATTACGCGTAAACTCACTATTAGCGACCACAATGGCCATGGATTTAGCAGGTAGTTTCGCAAACAAGGCTGCACGATTAGCTGCACATAAATTCATAAGCTTAATTTGGTTCGATTCCATATTTTTCTCCATTATTTAGCTAAATCTTAGCTTAAATCAGGTGTTGAAGTATAATCCTCAACACCCGATCATTAAGCTAATTTAACTACTTGTCAATGTATTGGCGGACAGTAAAGTTACTGGTAAACTTTATTGGCCTAGTTTAAATTAGCGCTGAAGTCATTTCTATTCAATACTTCCAGCAATTGAAGTCACTTTGCAATTTTCGTAAGCCGGCTTGAAATGCTGCTTAATGGCCATATTAACATCGATAACATTCAGCTTCTTTAACTTGGCTTGAAACAAGTCAAGCGAAGACAGCTCAAGGCCTTGCTCAATAGTCCGCATTATGGCCCGGCAAACATTCCTATTTGTACGCAGATTGATTGAGACCCCATTAACAAGCGACATAACTTCAGTTTCCAATTCTTTTGGCGTTACGCCATCGCGAAGGAACTCTTGCATGACTTGATCAATGGACTTAAGGGCTTTATCAACATTGTTTGGATTGACAGTAATTTCAATGGCAATTGGGCAATACTTAAATTTAGCATCAATAAAGTTTGCCGTAATGCCATAAGTAAGACCTTGCTTTTCGCGAACTTCTTTACCAAGCCGCGAAGTCAAGGTATCGCCACCAAGAATATTAGTAGCTACAAGGCAAGCTTCAAAATCTTCATCACGTCGATCAATATCAAGCGGAAAAGCAATTTTTATGTCAGTGCTTGATTTGCCTTCAACCAATGTCTTGAGGATAGAATTACCAGCTTCAGCAATAAACTTATCCTGTTCTTGAGTCTGATTACTATGGCAAACAATACTGTATTCATTCGCTGGCAGTTTGCCTAAAGTAGTATCGAGAAGTTTGGTCACATCAGCAGTATCAAAGTCACCGACCATAACAATGAACCTCTGCTGGCCATTAAGCATGCACTTGAGATATTTGTGCATGTGGCTGGCTTCAAGTTGACTAAGACAGTTAATATCAGTATCGGGATCGGTCATGTAATAACGCGAAGATTTGGGATAAAGCTTTTGCGCCAAAGCAATGCCTGAAAGCATTCCCGTATCTGATTTTTGACTTAGAACGTAACCAGTATACTGATTTTTCAGAATAGCCAATTCGCTTGAATCAAAACCAGGATTAGTAAGAGCGTCCAAAGTAATTGCCAAAAAAGTGGAAAGATCGCTAGCTACAATCGTTGCACCAAGTTTAAGGCTTTCAGCTTTACCGTTAAACTTAAGTCCACTCAAACACATTTCGTCAAGTTTGTCAGCTACACTGCTACAGCTATAATTTTTCGAACCTTTAAACAGCATTTCGCCGGTCATGGTGGCTATCGTTTCAACCATCGAATTGTCTGCAATAGATTCACTCACGTCAAGCAGGCAAAGCCCTAGCGAAATGGTTTTACAGCCTGAAACAGGCAGAAGAAATGCCTTAAATCCATTGGCTAGCGTAATGGTATTGATACGGCTTTCATAAGTTGTAGAATTTTTTGTCATGGTTTTTACTCCTTGTTATTACCGTCTGAAGGTTCAATTGCAATAGCACTACGCCGGTCAGGATTACTAATCGCTGGATCGAGATTTTCATTATAATCAATCACTGAAATCGGACTATCGTCCAGTTTTTCACTAGGGAATAGGTGCCCAACAGTGCGATTAGATTTTACAAAATAAGTATTAAGAGCAGTAACCAGCTGTTCTACGGTAACTTTTTCCAAATTAGCTATACGGTTGTAAAAATTACACCAGCTACTATTGCCTTCAGCTTCAGCTAAAGCTTCAGCCAAACTCAGAGGATCCAAGTCCTGCAAAATTTGACGCTTCTTTTCAATTGCAACCAGTTTGGCAATTTCAGTTTCAGTCAGACTAAATTTGCACGGGACATGCGTTGCAATGCTTGAATTTGTAACGTTAGCGTTAGTCGCAACACTATGCTCAAGCTTAAGCTTGTCAATAAGCCGCAAAATAGCATTTTCAACTTGAATAACATTACTGTTTGGGCTTACAACAGCATCAATTGAAAAAATACCATAATCTTTAAGCGGCATAAAACCAGCCGAAGCATTAACACAAAGGCCTGTCTTAATCAAAGCTTTGTACAGAAGGCTATTAGGGTTACCAGAGCTACCCAAAAGGAGTTTTACTACATCAAGGCTGGCAACATCACTAGATTCAGCGCTACCAGTTCTAAAGGTAATTGAAACATAAGGCAGTTGAGTATTGGTATAAAGTTCAAACCGTCTTTCACCAACCTGCTTAGGTTCAATCGTATAGACTTGTGGAATTGGCTTAGGTGAAGATTTAATCTTGCCAAAATACTTTTTAATAAGCTTGAGAGCCTTAACCTTATCAAAATTACCTAAGATAAAAACGGTAGCATTATTAGGCCAGTAGAACTCATCATGAAACTGCTTGAGGCGCGACAAAGGCATGCCTTCCACATCGCTGCGCCAGCCAATGGTTGGATGATGATACGGATGTTCACGAAACACCGTTGCAAACATCTGGTTAGACATCATTTCGTTAGGCTCAGTTTCACCGCGTTCAAGTTCATTGCGCACAACCGTCATCTCACTGTCGTGATCAGTTTGAGTCAAAAGAAGGTTACGCATGCGATCAGCTTCAAATTCAACACAGACTTCAAGATTGCCAGCTGGAACGCATTCATAGTACATGGTTCGATCCAGCCAGGTATTAGCATTGACCAAATTGCCCAAAGGCTTAAACACAGCATCAAAACCAGTGCCATCTTTAGCCTTGTGCTTTTGGGTATCCTTGAACATCAGGTGCTCAAGAAAATGGGTTGAACCAGTGTAGCCAACAGCTTCGTTGCGCGAACCAACTTTGTAGAGTATAACAAAACTAACTACGCTCGAAAATTCATTGGCAGACAAAACTACTTTCAAACCGTTACGTTTAAAAGTAAATTGGTCAATATTATTACAGGTCAAATCCTTGGTAAATCCAAGTTTTTCAATTGTTTGAGGATTAACGGTCATTTGGTTTCTCCGATTTTATTGTTAAGTAATTTCTTATAAACACCTCATAAAGTGTCCAAAAAACGGTTTGTATTGATAAAGCAGTGATCTTGAGTAAATTAAATTTAAAAATTAAAAAACAGATAAGATCATTAACCTAACTAAATTAGTATTGTCCAGTCAATAAAATAAAGTTATAGTTATTTAGAAAATATTTAATATATAAGTCACCAAATATTTGCTTATCAATAAAACTTAGACCAGGTTATGGTTACAGTAATAATCAATTGACCATATCTTTAGACTTACGCATCTAGCACGGCTACGCTAATAATTAAAAATGCTTAATTTTACTAATTTTTCGTTATAATAAATTCCTAAAAATTAGTCTCGTTTTCTAAAACTACCTAACAAATTACATTTAAATTACGTCAATATGTTTTTCTGATTTTTGATAATAGTTAATTACCGCTTACCATAAACAAATATGAATACGTCTAAGCCAAATTGGTTAGTTTATAATTATGGACCAAGATGCACACTGGCTTCAGCTGCCAGCGGTCTTAAATTTTTAGGTTGCCCTGGCGACATCGACTTAATTAAAATATTAGAAGATAGACTGGATTTTCATCCGCGCTTTGGGCCTAGTGCCTTAAATTACATAAGTCTTGGCGGTTATCCTCCTAAATTAGATCAAGCTATTGAAACAGCTGGATTAAATGCCAATCTTAAAGTTACAGCAAAAACCAGATTTAACAATTCTTTTACCAGTTTGGCTCCTAATTTTATTA
>DAHXLC010000198.1 GCA_027371815.1 Candidatus Melainabacteria bacterium
ATACCAAAAACTTATAATTAATTCTGAGAATTTCTGGCAATGCCAGGCCTTGATTTTCCTAATTCATTACCACCAAACAATTATTAAAAAGTATACTATAATTAACTAGCTTTATTATTTGTCTACAGTTTGCCATGACGAGAAAAACCAGGCTAATATTTTTAATCCTAAGTATATTAAACAACAATTTTGCTTGGAGTTGGAATTCAACTACTATAGTTAGCGTTCCGGCGACAAAAATCAATCTAACTAAACTTAATTTAAGTCAAATCATAAAAAGTGCGAACAAAGGTGTGCCAACAGCTCAAGCAAATTTAGGTGCCTGTTATTTATATGGGTATGGTGTAAAAAAGGATTTTAATCTAGCTTACAGCTGGCTAATAAAAGCTGCCAATCAAAATTTGCCAATTGCCCAGTTTAACATTGGTATTATGTATTTAAATGGTTATGGCCTACCTCTTAACTACAGTAATGCCGCAACCTGGTTTTATAAAGCAGCTGTAAAAGGTATTCCCGAGGCGCAGCTTAATTTAGGTATCTTATATGCTACTGGCAAAGGTGTAAAGCAAAATAAGCAGTTTGCCGAATACTGGTTTAATCGAGCTTCCAAACTAGGTGACACCAAAATAAAGAATTGCGCTATCCAAGCTTTAACTATCTTGCATAAACATCATTAAACAAATGCAAAAAATAGTTTTACAACTAATCAGCAGTTTTTGGCAAAACTTCAATTAAAGCTAAAGCACGCGGCTGTAATTGAAGTTTTAAAGCTTGAGACTTATTTAACTTAAATTCCTGAATATCAAAATTTAAAGTGGCGGATTTCAATTTAGCCAGTTGTTCGGTAGTAGGGAATTGTGGTTTACCCATTTTCTTCCATATGGTTAAAGCACAACCGTGATCATCATCTAAAACATAAACCTTAGCTTTACTTAAATTATTTAAATTAGAAAATTTAACAGTTATAGTTTTAGGCGTACCTAATTCATGCGGATCCACATAATTCCAGACTGCAACTACTATTGCATTATCCTTTCTTTTAGTAGCCAAAGCCATTGGTGATGCAAGCGGTATGTAATATTCACCAAGCTTATGTAATAAAGCTAAAGCATTAAAAGAGGCTTTGGGAATATTATAATTGGCAATTAAGCCATAGCCACCATAAAAGGGCGATTTAGGAACACCTTGTTCTTCAAAAACATCAGAAAAAGTCCATAATGACATTTGTGTCACCAAACCATTGCATTGTTTAATAGTGTTTGCTAACCATGGACCCATAAAGCTTGAGTCCGTAACCTCAACTTCGTTTAAATAACTGGCATTATACTCACTCCAAATAATTGGAAGATTAGGCATTTTCGAAGCTTTCACTTCATCATAAACTTTATTAACGGCCTTACCAACAAAATCAGCTCGAGGAATTGGTGCCGACCCTTTACCAAATACATCAAGATTAGAATCATTAGCATAAACATGTGTTGATAAAAAATCAACTTTAATTTTGTTGGTAACACAAAAATCAATAAAATCATTAATCCAGGCTGCTTGAGCTGTAGCAGGCCCACCCACTTTAAGTTGTGCATCAACACTTTCTATAGCATTTGCGGTTGCTGCATACAACTGGAAATATGTTTTTTTATGCTCACCACTATCTGGCTGCCAAAAATCTAAATTAGGTTCATTCCAGACTTCAAAATACCATGTTGCAACTTCTTTAATACCATAGCGCTTAACTAAATGCTGAGTAAAATCACGGATAAATTTTGACCATTGATTATAATCTTTTGGCTCAGAAACATTAGGATGATACCAAAATGAATGAATAGTGTTTGCACTGGCTAATTTGGCTGGCATAAAACTTAATTCAACAAAAGGTTTTACCCCTTTAGCTAACAAGCCATCATAAATTTGATCTACATAAGTAAAATTCAAACAATCATTATGCTGACTATCTGTATCAAAGACACCAATTTCATCATTAAATATACCATGAAAGCGTATGTATTGACAGTCAGTAATACTTTTAAGCAATGTCAAATCATTACAATAGGCTTGTCTCAGACTTAAAACAGCTCTACCAGATCCAAACATCTGTTCCCAAAAATGTGGAAATATAGTAGTTGCAGCATTAGCATCAATAGTAATCATTTCAGCATCCGGACTAGCCCAAGACTGGGGGAAGGTCATTAGCCACAAAGCTAAGACTAAGCTTAAATATTTTTTCATAGTGATTTTTCAGATTGTTTTGATTTAGCTAAAGTAAATTGGGTTGATTAAATTAGAATGCTAATTAATTAAAAGTGTTAAAGCTATATTTTATCATTAAAACTTCTCAGATAATCCTTAAATAAGACCTGATGAAGTGATTTTTCTTACAATCACTCATTCAATGTATTTTCTAATTGACAAAGGGTATTTTAATTTAAATCTAATACGCCAAGATCTTAAGTAAATTTAACAAATACAAGCCCGATGGATTATCAAGTGGCAAATGCATATTTAGACATTGAACTATTTTCAACTTGCCCTTAACACTTATCTAAAATGGGTATTCCTAAATTCAGCTGAACCAATGCGTTTTTGCTGTTCTTTGACTCGGCGTCTAGTTTCTAGCGCAATTCTAATTGCCCACTCTAAATCTTCATCTTTGATTTTGTCTTCTTGGCCTGGGTATAATAATTTCAACAGACCGCTAATAGTTTTATTTTCAGCATTAGTATCACGGCCACTTAAAGAACCGCCAAAACTAACTTTGTTTTGAAGCATAGATATTCGGCTTTGTTTTCTTAGGCAACTAAAACATTCAGATAAGAAATCACTTACCAGCCCAAAGTGATTTACTAAAATTCCTTTATTAATTTTAGGTACATCCCAGCCTCGTAATTCTATCCATAAGCGCAGTATCATCTCGCATTTCTATCGGCATAGGAGAAAATAAATGACCAATTCTTTGTTGGTGTTCGACATCAACAAAGAAATCGCCAACCATTACAATGCTTCCTTCGGCTCTTATACTTTCTTTACCTAGGCTAAATTCACCCGATTCCATATAACCCTTCATTATATTAACACCATCTTTTTGATCAAAAGATACACCAGAAACTACATCAAAACAGACAACGTCATACTGACATACTAAACCCCGTTGGCCGTTGGCATTGTTAACAAACATTCTAGCTACTGTTGCCTTACCGCCAGATACTAAATGGGCGTATGGCGATATTTGTTGGAACAAATGACTTTTGCCAGTACCCCTTGGCCCAAGCTCAACCAAGTTATAGTTACGCTCAACAAATGGTACCATTCTAAGCATTAGAGCATTTACTGCTCTCTCGTTTAAATCTAGTGGCTCAATACCGATACTACGCAGTAAAAATAATTTCCACTCACTGGTAGTAAAACTTTAAGTCGTAAGACAAATTTAATTCAGCATAAAAGCCACCTGTAAACATTCTTTCATGCTTTGTGGCTAATTCTTCATCAATTCTTACATCGTTTAACTGTAAGCTAGGTAAAGTAGCAACATAACAATCTGACCGTGCATCTAATTTAGCGGTAACTAAGTCAATAATTTTAACTCTGCCATCTTGTTTAGCTCTAGATTTAAAAAGTTCTTCTTCGCCAGCTTTTACCGTTTTAGATTTTAATTGCTTTTCAACAACTTGAAGCCCTTCAGATTCTTGTTTAGGTAGTCCGTCTGGGTATAAAGCCAGCCATGGTCGGTAACAATTTTAACATTGTTTCGACCATATCCTCAAGTGCAGTTAACCAATCGTTAAAATGTACTTAGGCTTTTCAGTGTAACCTTGTAAGTTTTCGTTTACAACATTTTTAAGCAAATTAAAAATGCTTAAAAAATTGGATTTACCAGCGCCATTAACTCCAATAATGATTTTAAGTGCACCAAGCACAAAGTCGCATTTTTTAATTGATTTGTACCCTTAAATTTTAATTTTTGTAAGCTTAAAATCTGACGTTATTGGTTTCATAATATTGTTTGATTATTTTGTAATTTAATTTTGCGTATTCATAATAATAATTCCAAAGCTAAAGTTAATATTTTTCTTTAGTTATAATTTTTCGTTTAAAATTATTGACCTCAACACACTTGACTTTAGCTATAAATTTATTTCATTTGTATAAATACATATATAAGTTGACTGTAATTAAATAAAATATTATCATTATTTAGCCTTTATTCCAGCAATGATTTAATTTTGTCAAAGGCTTTATTAAACAGGTCAACAAGATTCTCCTAGCCATTCTACCTTCGCGTCCGTTAGTAGTTTAGCACAACCTTTTAGTCGCCAAGACCATCATAGAAGATATTAATAAAGAAATTAATAGAGCTAGCCAGCTTAATTCTTTTTTGCGCAAATATGACGCAAGCGAAATCTTCTCGATTTATAATTATCAAGCCTGGCCATACTTTACAGCCGATAACGCAATCTATGCTATTCGCCACTTTTCGCAAAGCGTTCTTGGCATAAAAAATGCTCGGGAACAGGGTAATACGCTTTAGGCGATTAAATTATTTTTTAAATGCTCGGCCAAGCTTATGTTAGTATTTATGCTTTAGCCAAATATCACATAGAACATATGTGTCTGGATTATTTAGGTTACTAATTTTTATTATTTTCAAGTAACAGATTTAATTATTTAAACACTTCTTCAATGGCCTTGGCTGAAAGGATGTTAGCTAAATATTTATTTAACTCATCAATTGAAGCAATATTAATTTTCTGGTCGTAATCTTTATTTAT
>DAHXLC010000203.1 GCA_027371815.1 Candidatus Melainabacteria bacterium
GTAAATAAAATCGATTCAATTAAAGAAGAAATTAACACTAGCGAATTTCATCAATTTGGCTTTAATGAATTAGTGTCGTTATCAGCTTTACGTGGTGATCTTGGCGTAGGCGACTTACTGGATATTGTAGTTAATAAAATCAACCCAAATCATCATAAGACTAAAAAGAAATTTGAAATTATTGACTTATACGATAATATTGAAAATGAAAATTTTGCTAATTTACTTACCCTTGATCTTATTGAAAATGATGAAAACACCGTAAATATTGATACAGCAACCATTAATTTTTGCCTTATTGGCAAGCCTAATGCCGGAAAATCAAGTTTATTTAATGCCCTGCTCAAAAAACACCGAAGTATTGTCGATAGCATTTCTGGCACTACCCGAGACAGTGTTAACTGGGAAACAACTTATAAAAACCGTAATTACTGCTTAGTTGATACCGCAGGAATTCGCAAGAAATCTAAAGTTGGTTATAGCTTAGAAGGCTTTGCCGTTGTGCGTGCATTAAAATCATTAAGTGCCTGTGATGTTGCAGTTTTAGTTATAGACGCAACCTTGATGATAACGGATCAGGATCAAAAAATTGCGGCAAAAATCGTTGAATCAGGTAAAGCTTGTGTAATTGTGGTAAACAAATGGGATCTTATTGAAGATAAAACGTTACGCAAAAATATGACCGATGAAATCAGAACGCATTTACGCAATTTAAATTTTGCGCCAATCCTATTTTTAAGTGCTTTAAAAGAAGGTAATCTACCCAAAATATTTGAAGCCGTCGAATTAGCTTATAAATCTTCAAAATTTCGAGTTGGTACCAGCCCACTCAATGAGGTAATTCATAAAGCGCTTACCTTAAGTCCGCCACCAGCATTAAAACGCGGAAAAAGGTTAAAGGTTTATTATGTAACTCAAGTCAGTGTAAGCCCACCATCCTTTGTCTTATTTGTAAATGATAAGGGAGTATTCCAGCCAAGTTATGAAACTTATCTTGAACGTAAAATCAGAGAAGCTTTTGATTTTAAAGGCACCCCGATTCGTTTATTTGTTCGACCAAAAATCAATAAAAGGAAATAAAAGCATTGACTGGTTTAGATTTTGGTTTTATATTGCTAAGTTATTTGTTAGGCGCCATACCCTTTGGTTATTTAATTGCCAAATATATTTATGGCCTTGATATTCGCGAACTAGGATCAAAATCTACTGGAGCCACCAACGTTTATCGTTGTATTTCCAAAAAAGCCGGTGTTTTAGTATTTATCCTAGATTTTTTAAAAGGTTATGTACCATTAATAATTTATTTACAACTCAATACCAATAGTAAACTTATCACGTTAAACTATTCATATATTGCCTTAATAATTGCTTTTATGGCTATGCTTGGCCATAGTAAATCAATATTTTTAAACTGGTCCGGTGGTAAAAGTGCCGCTACTGGTCTGGGCACAATTTTTGCCCTAGATTTTCGGGTGGGATTTTTAAGTTTCATCTTTTGGTTTACCATTGTTGTAATTTTCCGCATCGTTTCCTTGGCATCTCTGTTAACTTCTTTACTTACCATTATTTTAATGTACTTATTTAAAAATCCCTTACCGTTTACACTTTATTGCTTACTTGGCTTTATTTTTGTTAGTATTCGCCATAAAGACAATATAATTAGAATGATCCACAATGAGGAAGCAAAAATTTGAAAAAAACTATTTCATTATTAATATTACTAATTATTAATTTAGCTACACCAGTCTGGTCTAAATCGCCAACAACTAACAATGCTAAATTAACTTTTTTACCCGAAGAACTTGTAAATATAAAAGTTTATAAAACGTGCAACAAAGCTGTCGTTAATATTTCAACTATTGCTACAGCTGAAGATTTATTTTTTAATGTTTCACCAAAAGAAGGTATGGGATCCGGCACAATCATATCTAACGATGGCTATATTTTAACGAATAACCATGTTATTGAACGAGCTCAAAATATCAGTGTAACCCTGTTTGATGGCTTAAGCCTTAGAGCAACTATTGTTGGTTGCGATCCGTCCAATGACATTGCCATACTAAAAATCGATCCACCAAAAAATATAAAATTAACCATAATTCCTTTTGGTGATTCCAACCAATTAGAAGTAGGTCGTAAAGTCTTAGCTATTGGCAACCCGTTCGGCTTGACCAGAACCCTCACCGTAGGCATAGTATCAAGCCTGGGGCGCACACTTAAAACCGAAACCGGTAGAATGATTAAAGGGGTAATCCAAACTGACGCAGCTATCAATCCCGGAAATTCTGGCGGACCACTGCTTGACAGTCAAGGTAAAATGGTTGGCATTACTACCGCTATTTTAAGTAGATCCGGTCAATCTTCCGGCATTGGTTTTGCTATCCCCATTAATATTGCTAAAGGCATTATACCTGAATTAATAGCTAATCATGGGATTATAAGACCCGATTTAGGTATATTAGCTTTTCAACCCACTGAATTAGGGTTAAAAATTGTCAAACTGGATCCCAATGGTCCTGCTGCGCAAGCTGGATTATCTGGCCCTAAACTAGTAGTCTATCAACAAGGACCTTTCACTATTCAATCAGTTGACAGCACCCAAGCTGATATAATTGTAGGTATTGACAATCAAAAGATTCAAAGTGTTGATGATTTGCTATCATATTTAGAGAAAAAGAAACCCGGGCAAAATGTTACAATTAATGTTTTACGTAACGGCAAACTTAAACAAGTAACGGTAAAATTAGGAGTTAGTTCAACTTAAAAGATAAGGAGAATACAAGTGGCAAGAATTCTAGTAATTGATGATGATCAATCAATCGTCGAATTAGTTAAGGTGAACCTGGAAATGCAAGGGCATCAAATCTACACGGCTAGTGATGGTATTAAAGGTCTGGCGCTTGCCCAACAACACCGTCCTGATTTAGTTATTCTTGATGTAATGATGCCCGATCTGGATGGGTTTACGGTTTGTCAAAGATTAAGACAAAACCAACACACCCATAGTATTCCGGTTATTTTACTAACGGCTTTAGGCATGACTAAAGATAAAATAACCGGCTTTGATTCAGGAGCTGACGATTATCTCGTCAAACCATTCGAAATTGCCGAGTTGCAAGTTAGAGTTCGTGCCCTCTTAAGACGATCAAGCTCAGCACCAAAATCATCAACATTACCAGAAATATTAACGGCTGGTGAAATCACTTTAATCCCGGAAAATTTACAGGCTAAAATAGGTGAACGAGTTATCAAATTAACCCCAACAGAATTTGAAATTTTACACTGCCTAATGCAACATCATGGTCAGACAGTTTCAACGGGCAAATTACTCGAAGAAGTATGGGGTTATGCTCCCGATGATGATGTTGATACCATTCGTGTCCATATCCGCCATTTACGTACCCGCATTGAAACAGCTGAACGTAAATATGTAAGAACGGTTTATGGTGGTGGCTATCAGTTAGTAGCTGAAGGCTATAACAAAGGTG
>DAHXLC010000205.1 GCA_027371815.1 Candidatus Melainabacteria bacterium
AATTGAGACAATTTGCTTTCCAAACGCCCTTGAGCTTTGTCTAAAAAATTTAGTCCGTTTTCAAAATTATTTAAATCGATGTAAGTGATTGTTTTTCGATAAAGAAGCAGTTTATAAACAAAACTTTAAATATAAATTTGAACTGGCAAAATTCTTGGCTGAAAGTACGCAATATAATTCAGTTGCTAATATTATGCAAAAATGCCGCGACCTATATTCGGCTTTAGCTAACGACATGGCTGATAATTCGGCAAATTCTGACCTCAATAATTTAGATAACAGTTCTAAAAGGATTGAAAATGCTTCTAAACAGACTAATAAGGCTAAATTTGTAATTGGCCTAGATGGTGAAAATGGTTCTAGTAGTGCAGCCTTTATTAATTATTTATTTAAGCTCAGCAATCAACTGGCTGACAATAATTTCATCTCAAGGGCGCAATTCTTAAGGCAGTATAAAAACCTTAATTCTAAATTTATTTACCTGGACGATACAGCATATTCTGGCACACAAGTCGAAGACACAATAGCCAGGTATTTTGAAGGCGATAAGCCGAATCTTCATATAGGCTTATTAGGTGCGTACAAGGATTTTTATAAGAATTTTAAAAATAATTATGATATTGGTATTACAACACTGCAAACACATTTTCCACTATCAACCGATTTTATTGATGGACAAATTAAATCGCTTAAAGCTAGTCTTTTAATTGGTTCAAAAGATCTAAGCGACCATGAAGCTTTAAAAAATAGTGCTGAAGAAAGTATTTTGAATCTTTGGAATTTAAGAGGTATACTAGCTTTTTCAAATTCTTTTGGCGATATAAATAGCCCTATTGTATGGCCTTATATGGTGCCAGATAATTCTTTTAACCTCCTTGGAGACTTTTGCCGCAAAGTATTCGGTTTTGGTCAAAACTTTGATACCATTTAATCATTAAAGTCATCATGAAAGCCAAATACTTTGCGACCAAATTTTTGATAATATCTAAAGACGTATCTGGAGTCATTTGCAGCCACACAATAGAGCTGTTAACGTCTCCAAAGTTTATTGAAGCGTCAATAAAATGACGCATTGAGTTATCTTGGCTTAAGTTACGAAATTGCTTCGTTAAAATCTTTAGCTTTGGCAGGACTGAAAATTAAATATACTTTGTCATAAAAAATACGTATATACGACAATACAAACATACAATAATACGCATTATAATAATATATCAAAGAATTAATATATATAAGTCACAAATTACCTCATATAATGAATACAAATTTATTAATAAATTTGTATTTAAATTTAAATAAATGATATTTTATTATTATAAATATTACTAACTTAAAAATATTAAATTGATAAATCCTTATTTATTACTTGGCATTCCGGAAAACCTGTCCCAAGAGCAGATCAGGACAGTTTATGCTGGATTAAAAGAAAATCTTAAAGAAGACAATTTCACAACCAACCTTGGTAAAGTCCAAGCGAATCGATGTATAACCTTAATTGAAGTAGCTTTTCAAATTCTATCTAATCCAGAACTTAAAAATCAATATCATAATCAAAACCAAAATCCAGATTTAAACAACAGCAAAGATATTCATCCCAGGCTTGGCCAGCTTTGCGTTGTATCGTCAATGATAAGTTTAGATCAATTAAAACAAGCTGTTGACGTTCAAGTTAAAACCAAAAAACCTATTGGGGAAGTTTTAGTGGATATGCAATTTATTTCACAAGGTCAATTAGAAGGCTTATTATTGGGTCAGGATCTAATTGATGTTCCTGCCAGTAACCCATCCCCTTTAGCTCAAAGATTATTACATTTAGGCCTAGTTTCTGAAGATATGATTTTAATTGCTTCAGTAAAGCAAAAAGCGCAAAATATTGATATTGGTGAAGTATTAGTTCAAGAAGGTTGGTTAGATAAAAAATTACTAACTGTTTTAAATGGTTAAAATCTAATTAGTCATTATTCAAAATTATTCAATAATTCAACATTAATCTATTAAATTTTTCTGATTATGTTATTTTATCCTAGTAAAAGTATACTCACATATCATATACGAAATATCATTCGAATTATTAGAACATAATATATATTATGCGACGTTTATATATGCGTTATTTATACCAGCAAATCCTTGTTCAACATTGTTTTATAGATTTAAATCATAATTCATATAATTTTAAGAATAAATTATGTTGAATAAAATAAATTTTAAAGCCCTTAAATTTTTAATGCCTTATAATCTTCTACCTATTATTTTTAATTATCGCATCACACAATACGACAATACGACAATATAAAAAATGTCAGTTTCCTATCAATGATATTTTAACAATTTGTTGCTGTGGTTAGTAAAAGTTATGGCATCAGGTTTAAGAAAAGTGCCTATCATATTAATTAAAAAAATAATAAGAGCTGTTAATTCTAATGAAGCCGAAATTGGCAATATTGACCAGGCACATTGAGCATAACCTTGATAAGCAAATATTTCAGAAAATACCCGCATAAAACAACCAAGATTAAGGACAATAAGTGACCACCACATAAATTTGGTATTAAAAAGTTCTTTTTTACCTAAAAATGCGGGCAACATTCTTGGTGCTACACTTAATACCATGGTAGCTAAAAAACCAACGGTAATAGCATGGCGTGCAGCACCAAGAATTCCACTTAAGTCTGGATTACTAGCAGCAATGAGTGCTAAGCAATTAGCTAATATGAGCCAGGTATAAGCAATTCTAATAAATAAAGGAAAACTTGGATCTACGCCATTAATTTTTGGTGCCTGTTTAGTTCGTTCAAATAATCTTAAAGCTAAAACAATACATAAACTGGCTAGAGTTAAAATGATAAAAGCAAAAACTGATGGAAATGGCTTAACCATTAAGGCCAACAGAACACCAATCTCATTAATGACTAGACCAGCAAGCAAGAAATTAACTTTAGTTTCTTGTAAACCTAAAAAAATTGGCATCCAATGCGTTGTAAAGCCCCAGACAATTGGTAATACAAAACCCCAAACACATAAAACCAAATATGGTTTATTTATCGTATCGCTAATAAAAGGTGATTGTCCATTTATTGATAATAATATTGAAGCTAAAAGATTATACAAGAGACTAAAAATAAGACCAATAGTGCCACACATGACTAGAATTGACCAAGGCTCAAATTTACTATTTGTACTTGGGTTGGACTTATGTCCTACGATATTTCGATACACAAAAATACTTACAGCAATAAATTCTAATAAGGCCGATACAGGAAATAATAAACGCCAGGATAAATTATAAAATCCTGCCATAAAGCGTAAGGATATACCAACTGTCCACAAAAACCAACATAGCCAACCATCCAGATATGTATATGGCTTGCTACGTCGTAAATTGGGGATTGAATAATAACCAATACCCAATATAAAACTACCAATCCAACCAAATAATTGCGCATGGCCATGAGCTTGAATCCAGGCACTGGAAACTTGCGTTGGGCAATGTCGATAACTTATGACAAATAAATTCCAAACTCCTAATAAAGTTCCTGGTACCAGCATAAAAAATAATCCGGTTATTAAATACGCTAAAAGGAGATTAATTAATTCTTTCTCCCTCGTATACTTAAGCCAAGTTGGCTTGGGTGGTGGCACATTACCTAAATCGTTGATAGCATTAGAAGAAGATGGTGTATTATTCATGATCATAATGACAATTACAAAGTATTACTGCAAACAATTAATTTAACTATTTATTAGAATTTGAAATTAACAATAATTCTGCTAATTTTGTTTCTAAAATTGTAACCCGCGGGAAAAGAATATTATTTTCAATATGCACATGATGGCGTAAATCCTGTTCAATTTGCGCCAGTTTGTTATATAGTAAACAATAGCTATTACAGGCATCATCAGGTAAAGTAAAATTTAAGGTTAATTCTCTTATAAGCGCAAGATCTTGTCCAGCAGTATCATGTTCAGACATCATCATTGCAATAGGATTTTTAACTGATCCACAATGAAAGCTTGGCAGAGATTTAGCAGATTCTAATTGTATGCACATCGGAAATAATACCTGTTCTTCTTTTTGCATATGTGTTTGTAAATCAATACAAAATCTTTTAACTATTACATCAAGTTTAACTAGTTCTGGATGATTAACTTGATGTACCTGAACGACTTTATTGGACAGTTTTAAAAGATAAGGTAAATCTTCTTGTAATGGCTTATGATAAGTTTTAACAATATGTTCAATAACTTCTTTAATTGAAATCGACACCAAATCAGCTTTAATATTACTAGTTTCAATTGTTTTACTGCCTAGAAGTTCTTGAATCAAAGTTGTTAAATCAAGTTTCTTGCTTAAACATGCCTCACTTAAGCTAATTTTGCCACCACAACAATAATCAATACGATACTTATCAAAAATCGAACTCCAATGAGGATTTTGGGCAAGTAATTGGCCTACGGGGATATTTGCATCTATAGATAACATAATATTTACACCTCCAATTAAACAATAATATTTAACGAATCTAAATAAGCATTTTTAATACATGATTCTTCTTGATGCTTAGAAATACTTACACAGGTACAGTTAACAAAAAATTCTTTATTTTGCCCACAACCTGGACATTGCCAATCGCTCGCAAGATTAGCAAATTTAGTGCCTGAAAGTACTTTGGCTTTAGCATCACCTAATATTTCATCATATATATAATTACAGGCAGTACAAATATGTTTGGTAGGAATCATAACTATTACCTCGTTCGGAAGAATTTACTGATGTTCAGACATTTGGATCTTGATGTCCATTATACTAAAACAGTCTTTATTTGTCTAATGAAATATATTACAACTTAAAACTTTGTAACTAAATTAGAACATTGTTGTATTGTAATAAATACAACAATATTACAATACAACAATAGAAGCTTGCGCAAATACGTAAATACACAAATACGTAAATACATATTTGTGTAAACAATAAAAGCTGTTTTTTTGACTGAAATTATTCTAAATTACTACGCCAAGTATTCCCATCAGCATACTTAACCTGTAACAAGAGTACTTGTAATCTTGCGCAATTTTTAATCATACCTTGAAATTGCCATTTTTGCGAACCGGTTTGATATGGGGCAACATAACTATTATCAGAGCCCAAGAACGACCTTACAATATTATTACCATTATCCTGCAAGACAAATCTAATTTGTATTGCTGATATTGGTACTTTGGCACAATTTTCATAAGATAAATATAGTTGTATAGCTTGATTTACATCAAAACTATCAGTTATTAATTTTGCCTGAAAATCAGTTATAGTTATAGGTGCTGAATCAAGTTTCGCAATTGTAAAGGGTAAAACTTTTGCCTGTACACCATCAGCTCCACTATTACCTTGCGCATTAGAATATTCACCATTTAAAAATAATAAACAAAATGATAAGGAAATCAGTATGAATAATAAGTTTAAAAAATTTATGTGGCTAAGTCTCGTAAATGTTTGGCTAATATATTTGTTCATAAACTCTACCTGTTGCGCTAAAGAGTTAACTATTACTATTTTACACACAAATGACTTACATGCCCATGAATTGACTTATATTGATCATGACAAACAAATTGGTGGTTTCGCCAAAATTGGCTATTTAATTCATCAATATAAAAATAAAACCCAAAATTGCTTAGCGATAGACGCTGGTGATATTTTTCAAGGTTCGCCATTATATACATATTATCATGGCGAATGTGAAGTTAAATGCCTTAATGCCATGGGTTATGATATATATACTATTGGCAATCATGAATTTGATGACGGTCCCATTAATTTAGCCAAACAATTAAGTCAGGCTAAATTTACAATAATTAATTGCAACCTTGATTTTAGTCAATATAAAGAATTTGCTAATTTAGTTAAGCCTTATATAGTTAAAGAAATTGACGGCCAAAAAATCGCCTTTATTGGAGCCATAACGCCAGACATTGGTCAAGTTTCTTTAACATTACAAAACGTTAAAGTAACTGCAACGGGGAAAGATTGGTATGAACCAATCAAACAAATGGCCGTAAATCTTAAAGAAAATGGCATCGATAAAATTGTTTTAGTTACCCATTGTGGTGTTGAAGCAGACAAAGAGTTAGCGCAAAAAATCCCTTGTGTAGATGCCATAATTGGAGGGCATTCACATACTAAATTAGCCAAACCCATAATAATACCACATAATGATGGATCCAACACTGCCATTGTCCAAACTGGCTGTTATGGCAGATATTTAGGAGTTTTAACCCTGCCCTTTAATACGACTGGTCAAATTATTGTGCCCGATGTCAAAGACGAATTAATCCCTATAACCGCTTCAATTCCTGAAGACAAAACAATTTTATCAATTATCAATGAAAAAGAGCAACCAATTGCTAAAATAATTAATAAAGTTATTGGCCAAAGTGATGTCTACTTAAGTAAACTTACTTCTAGAACACTTCACGACTTTACTTTAGATGATGTAATCTGTGATGCAATTTATGAAGCTGGCTCTAAATATGGAGCCACAATATCGTTTCAAAATCGTGGTGGTACCAGAACCGGTATCGAGAAAGGTGATATTACCATTGGCAGTATCCAATCAATGTTACCTTTCAAAAATCATCTTGTCGTCGCATCTATAACAGGCAAATCATTGTTCAATATAATGGAAACAAGTTTAACCAAATTACCCAGTGCCAGATTTTTAGATGTTTATGGCTTAAAAGTAATTTATGCTCCTGATAATGAAGTTTTACATCGAGTAAAATATTTACTTTATTTAAATCCTAAAACCAATAATTATGAGCCTGTTAAAGAAGATAATTATTATCGTATTGTTTTAAACAGCTATACATTCAACGGTGGCGAAGGTTATGACTTTGGTGAATTTAAAGATAAAATTGACTTACCCACACTATTAAGTGATGCTTTTACGGCATATGTACTTAAACATGTTAACATTGGCTACCCACAAACCAATAGAATTATTCCTGTATATGATATCGCAAAGTTAACTGAAACAAACAAAAACAAACAAAAAATATCAATTACTAATGCCAGCAACTTTGATTCAGGCTATTTATTGGAAGGCAAATGTATTGGAATTTCTAATTTAAAAAATCATTTAACTTTTCCTTTAACAGACTTTAAAGTCATTAAGAAATTTAATTTATCTGACAATGATGAATACAATTTTGACTATGCTTTAAATAATCATAATTATTATTGTATAGTTTTAAAAAATTCAACTAAAAAAAATTCTATTGCTAGTTTTCCATTATTATTTGAGACTTCTAAATAATAAATTTAAAGGTATCATAGCTTAAATGAATCAGCCAGAAATTACCAATACTAAGAATATTCTTCTAACGCCTAGAGATTTAAATGCGCTCTTTGAAGTTTCACGCCATAAAATGTTAACCTCAATGCAATTAGCTAAATTATGCTACCCTGATATATCTTATGAAACTTCCCGCAAAAGATTAAGAAGACTTCATCAAGCAAATATTCTTGGAAGTACCAATTTAAACGATGCTAAAACACGAGGCCGTCCCGATCTGATTTATTTTTTAACCCAGACTGGCAAAAAACATATTGAACCATATATAAAAAAAAGCCTGATAAATTTTGGACTTAAAAATACCTACCAAAGAGATATCTTTCTTAAAATTGCTGATATCCGGTTAGCCTTAATTGAAGCTAACAAAGTAGGTATTATTCAAAACGTACAATTCTATGATTATAAAGAATATATCCATAAAAATCCCAACTATATTTGTGATACTAAAATAACTTGCGATGCTATCGTTACTTTTATGCAAAATAACAATAAATCTTATACTATTGCTCTTAAATGTGATACCGGAAATTTACGTTTAAATAAACATTTCAAGCCTTTATTTGAATACTTTTCTATAAATAATCTAAATGCCTGGTTTATTTGCCCAAATTGGGACAGGATTAATCAACTAATTAACGATTGCTTCCCTAAATTAAGTTCAGATAATCAGGGATATGCTAATATTTTATTTACTACGATTAATGAATTTACAGATAAACAGATTAATCAAAGTATTTTAAAAAAATTTACGGGTGAATTAACCAATTTTAAATATTCCTATCTTCTTTAGAGTAATTTACAACCCACAGCTATGCTTATAATAAGCAACGTTATTATTTAAAATATAATTGGTCCTTGAACGGGCTTATAATTAATGAATGCGGAAATTATCTCTTGAGGTACTTTAACTGGCTTACCACTACTTTGATCAATAAACACAGCAACATGGCTTGCTTCAGTTGTAATAACTGAATTCATTAAAATACAGGCGCTAATTTTAATACTTGCAGCACCCAGGCTATCAATCCACATATAGCCTATTGGCTTATCAAATAAGCGAATGGTTTTCTTATAGTCAATTTTAGTTGAAGCAATTACTGGAACTAAACCTTTTTCAATAAATTTAGCCAGGGGAAAGAAATTATCAAAAAGCTTCAATCGCATATCTTCAAGCCAGCGTAAATAACTCAAATTACTCACATGACCGGCAAAATCAACATCATAGGTGCCAACTGTTATATTGTGAATGGTAAGCAAAGCTTTATTCATGTTATCCCCCATAAAATGTTAGAATAATTATTATAATTCATTTTATTTTTTAAATTGTCTAATCAACTAACTTGTTTTAAATGAAATTATCTTAATCTATATTCATGCCCCATTCTGAAGAACATTTATTAGCCAAATCCCGAGATTATGTCTGGAATGATGATTTTTTGGCACAAATGGCTAAAAGACTTAAGCTTAAAAGCTGCACCAATATCCTTGATGTTGGTGCCGGAATTGGGCATTGGACTAAAAAAATAGCTAAGTTAGTTGCCAAAAATGCCAATATCTATGCTCTAGATCAAGAACCACAATGGACACAACAGTCATTTGAAACCATACCCAACAAAAATGCAACGCAAAACTTTCAATTCATTAATGGTAACGTATATAATCTGCCTTTTGAAGATAATTACTTTGATTTAACTACTTGTCAGACCCTACTTCTGCATTTAGCCAATCCGGTTTTAGCCTTAAAAGAAATGCTTCGAGTTACTAAATCCGGTGGTTTAATTTTATTATCCGAACCGGAAAATTTTAAAAACTATTTTTATTATGACAACTTAAATAAAAACCGATTAGTTGAAGATATATTAGCCATGGCTAAATTTTGGATACTTTTTGAACGCGGTAAAATCATTCATGCGCTTGGCAACAATTCACCTTGTAGTTATTTACTGTTTCAGCTGGCTAAGCTTAATGTAACGAATATTAATATATATCAAAATGATAAAGTCCAAACTCTTTACCCGCCCTACCACACTATCGAACAGCAAATTTTAATTGAAGAATTAAAAGTCAATTTAGCTAGATTTAGTGAGCCAGAACAATATCAAATAGCGCAAAACTTTTATTTAGCCGGGGGTGGAAATATCACTGAATTTAAGGCTACCCTTGAAATTATTAAAACGGATATCCAAAAATGTCTAAAAGCTATAGAAGATAAAGAATATGCCAATGTAACTGGACTAGCAGTTAATCTCATTAGCGCCCAAAAATTATAATATTCGATATTTACAATCTTACCGTTTTAGCATAAAATAAATTATAAATATTTTTTTATTTAAGGTGTTTTATGTTAAAAAATCAATTAGGTTCTAAGTCCAATATTAACATGGCCTGTATGCCGGAAATTGGTGATTTACATCATTTCATGAGTTCGGTTCTTGAACATCCTGGTAAACAAATTAATATTACCTGGCTGACTGAAGATAAAAACGGTACTTATACCCTAAACATAACTTCATTGCCATTAAAAACCGATCCTGAATGGCACCTCAGCCTTAAACGAGGCATATTAAAACGAACTTTATGGCATCATAATAGTTGCGATGTTTTATTAATCAATAATCTGTTAATCTCCACCTGCAATCCTAATAAAGAACAAATTGATGCTTCAGGTCAAATAGCAACAACAGCAATGCATCGAGCTGCATCCCGATCAAATGATCAATTTTTTGTCAAGACTTCAATGACCGGGATTGAAGCAATGAAAGACCCTAATAAGACTGTCAGTATGGCTGTTTCTACTGATCATGCATTTGGGGATCTTAGTGTGGTGGCCCTGATTTTTGTCTTACGTTCACTTGGTAGCACTAAAGCTACCGGCAAATTAAAACTTAAACATGAAGAAACTGAAGCAGAAATATATTTAGTTGATGGTGAAGTCATTCATGCTCACTTAAACTCCATGGATGGCTTAGATGCCCTTTATAGTTTAATCGAATGGGAAACAGGAATTTATAGCTTTGAAGCTTTAGTAGTCTCACCCATGCGCAGTATTAATACCCAATTAGAAGTAATTATGATGACAGGTATTAAGAATAAAGAAGATGCAACTTTCCTGCGCAATAACAATATTAATTTAAATACAATTTTAATTCGACGCAACATTAATTTATCTGATAAAGAATTTGACAATTTAGCCTCTCAAGGTACTAATTTAGATTTAAATTTTCAACGAAGTTTTTATAAATACATTGATGACAAATCAACAATTAATGAAATTATTGAACGAACCCATTTAACCCGTGATAAATGGATGTCCGTAATAGTCAATTTGGTTAAATGTGGATTTGTAACAGGTACAAATAGTGAATCCTGGGGCAAAGGAAAAAAACCTCCATTACGCCCAAAAAATGTTGATGTTAAAGCTATTGACACAGTTATGATGACATTAAGGCAAAGTGATACTGGTTTATTTACTTATCCAGCCTTTTTATATTTTTTAGAACAGGAATATTTTCGCAGTTACCGGCAAGGTGCTTTTTTTACAATTTTAAATGTTCAGATATGGCAATCTCAAAGCGAAAATAATTTTAATTGGCAATGGCTTGACAAAGCTTCTTTAACCGAGGCAATACGACGTATTTCCAAACTAAAACGGTTTGTTGATATTTTTGCCCATTATGAAAATAATGATTATGTAATTTTACTACCTAATACAGCCTTAGCTGGAGCCATAACTTTTGGTCATCGGATCATCCGAGAATTATCTAAAGATCCCTTATCAGCAAATATTAATAATGAAAATTTAAAAATAGCTATAGGTATTGCAGGAATTCCGGAAGATGTAAGGGAACTTGGCTTATTATTATCTGCTGCTGAATTTGCCAAAAACCATGCTCAATTAACCCGACATACTGTATTTCCTTACCAGGACTTTAGTAAATAATTGTTGAGAGAATTAAAGTATTATTAATTTATTTCAAGACTACCATATTGATTTCAGGCTCTGGTCTAATTCTTCTACAATACTTATACCTTTATCTACAGCCAAGTATCCAGTATAAGATAAAACCTGTGTGGTTGAATTTAATAAATTACTAACTGTATATAAATCATCTTTCATTGCCTTGTCAACAATGTTAGCGTGATTTTTTGCTGGTGATTCAAATAGCGTTGACAATGCGTGAGCATTACGGTCCATACCTCTTAAAGACTGCGCTACAAAAGAATGTAAGGCATGACTATACGGGTTAGATCCAGCATAATTAATATCCGAAAAATCATTATAGAATACTTCCAATGACATTTTAAGCTCACCATTACCAATATTAGTGATGCCATCAACAGTAGTACCAATTCCACCTAAATGATGGTAATTATTTTCGCCCCAGGGATTACGAATGGTAATCATATCTGTTTGAGGATCAAAAGCAATGATACTATAAGCATGACCACTTACAATTGGTCCATCAATATGTCCGCCTAAATATTTTTGAAACCTTGGGCCAGTTCCAGCAGTTATTACTTTATTCTGAGCTAAGGCTTTAATTATTTCTGATCTTACCGTTTCTTTGGCTAAACCACCAAAAGTAAATTCACCACTGCCTAGATCCACAACACCAAATTGAGATGTTGCAACATCTTCATTCGTAAGTAAATGTATAGCTTGAAAAAGATGGGTATTTTTAGCGAAATGACTAATATCACCTTTTTTATCTTTAGTAGAATGAACATCATCATACTTTAGAAATGCTGTTTCAATAATATTTGCCCATAAAGCTTGATTATTTGGCGCATAATCTATTAAGTCAGCTTTAGTAACTTTTATTGGCTGATTTTTATCCCCAGGAAAAGTAACAGTATAACTGCCATCAGGATTTTGACTAATCATATTTTTAATCATTTGCCTTCCTTCACGACTATTAGCCAATGAGGCTAACGAACTCAAGAAAAAACAGTCACCATAGTAAGAAGTTTGATCAATAGCTTTTGGCGATAAATTTTGAAAAATTTCTTCAGTTACTGGTTTAGAATGATCGCTAGTAACACTATTTCTCGTATGACTTAAATTGGCAGATTCATTCTTTTCTATAGTAACCGGATTAGAATGGTAAAGTTTCTCGCGAAAAGAATTAATTAAATTATTTACTTCTATGGTATTTAAGTTTAGGGGCAAATCACTTTGATTATGGTGATTTTCGAATCTGGGCTGAGTCATAAAATTTAAACCTGCTGAGAATTAGTAATAATACACATATTCTATACAGGTGGACTAAATTTTGGACAATAAATAAAAGTTAGAAAATTAATTCTATGCAGCTAAATATTTGGAAAGTTCGGTTAATTTATTTAAATCTAATTTTAACCCTGGACCCATGGTAGAGCTTAAAGTTACTGATTTAATATAAGTACCTTTAACCGTAGCTGGTTTTACTTTATTTACCTGATCAACTACGCTGGCTAAATTTTTCAACAGACGTGTTTCATCAAACGAAAGTTTACCAATGGCCATTTGAACAATGCCACCATCTTTTTCCGCCCTAAATGATACTTTACCAGCTTTTAATTCTTTAACAGCACGTGCCACTTCAAAGGTTACCGTTCCATCTTTAGGATTAGGCATTAACCCTTTAGGTCCTAATAATTTACCCATTTTCGATAACATCGCCATAGCATCAGGTGTTGCTACTAATTTATCAAATTCTAAAAACCCATCGCCAATTTTAGTGACTAAATCATCAGCACCAACAAAATCAGCACCAGCTTCGGTAGCCTCCATAATTTTTTCACCTTTAGCAACTACAGCAACTTTAACATCTTTGCCGGTGCCACCAGGCAAATTTACCGTTGATCGAATTTGCTGTTCTGATAATTTCGGATTAATGCCTAAGCGAAAATGAACTTCGACAGTTTCATCAAATTTTACTTTATGGGTATCTTTAAGTACTTTCAAAGCTTCTTCAGCAGTCATTGGATTAGGAAATTTATTTTTAATTTCTAACAAGTGGCTTTGATGTTTAGTTAATTTAGGCATTTATTTATCCTCTTTTTAAAATATAATATTACTCAGTTATGGTTAAACCCATGTTTTTAGCTGTACCAATAATCATTAATTCCGCAGCCTCTAATGTATTAGCATTTAAGTCCGGCATTTTTACTTTAGCTATTTCCGCAATTTGTGAACGGCTAATCGTACCAACTTTAGTTTTATTAGGCATTGACGAACCCTTTTCAATATTAATTGCTTTTTTTAACAGCTCTGAAGCTGGTGGGGTTTTCAAGACAAACGTAAATGATCTGTCTTCAAAAATGGTTATTTCTACAGGAACAACACTGCCAACTTTATCTTGGGTTTTGGCATTATACTCTTTACAAAATTGCATAATATTTACCCCATGTTGACCTAAGGCTGGGCCAATCGGTGGCGATGGATTAGCTTTTCCGGCTTGAATTTGTAATTTTACTTTTCCTACGACCTTTTTCATTTTTTTATCCTTAAAAATTGATACTGATTAATTCTTTAATTTTAAAACAATATATATAAATTTACTATATTATTTAGACTTTTATAACTTGATTAAATTCAAGTTCAACTGGAGTAGCCCGACCAAAGATAATTACGGATGCTTTTATGCGTTCACGCTCAAAGTTAACTTCGGTAACCTCACCAGTAAAGTCAGCAAATGGACCACCCGTAATTCGCACAAAGTCACCAACCTTGACATCGATAACGGCAGCCTTTTTGCCTTTAACACCAGATAAAGCTAATTGCCGTCTTAAAATTTTTCTTATTTCATCATCTTGAACCGGTTGCGGTTTTTTACCAGCGCCAACATACTTGGTAACTCCTGGAGCCTCACGCACTACCCGCCATGAATCATCGTCAAGAATCATTTCGACAAAAACATAGCCTGGATATTCACGTTCTTTTTTCTCGAGACGTTTACCTTCTTTAACTTTAGTGACAATTTTTTCAGGCACAATAACCCCAAAAATACGATCTTGGGCACCCATAGTTAAAATGCGCTTCTCAATATGTTCTTTGACTTTGTTTTCATGACCTGATGCAGTTTGAACTGCATACCAATGCCGTTGTCCATCAGTTTTAATAAAGGGCATGTTAATTATTCCTCATCAAGATTCGATTATTTAAGACCAATTCCACCACCATGAATTCTAGCCCAAGCATCAAGCGGGCTAAAAAAGGCATGAGCTAAAACCCAGTCACAACCAAGTACAAATAATGTTACCAAGGTAACCAGTACTAAAACACTCCAGGTTTCTTGGATAACTTGAGGTCGCGTGGGCCAGCTTATTTTGCGAAATTCAACTTTCACTTCTTTTAAAAAAGTTATGAATGAGTTATTCGCCAAATTATTTTTATCATTTTTAGTTTTAGCTTTTACCGTAGTCTGGCTTTGTTTAACGTTGTCTTTATCAGCCTTGGCTATTGTCTGACTTTGTTTAACGTTGTCTTTATCAGCTTTTACCGTAGTCTGGCTTTGTTTAGCAGATTTATTATTATTCATGGACTTATTGGTTTGACTTGATTTAGGATTATTTTGCGCACTGTTTTTTTTATCTTTATCCTTAGCCGAATTTGTATCGTCTAAATTGCTTGATAAATTATCGTTTTTTAAAGCCATAATATACTCTTAAAATAAAATTGAGTTAATAAAATTCGCGCCCTGAAGGAATCGAACCCTCATCAAAGGTTTTGGAGACCATCGTTTTGCCACTAAACTAAGGGCGCTCCTAAAAAAAGGCTGATTGATTATTTTTTGGTTTCTTTATGTTCAATATGTTTTTTACAGTTTTTGCAATATTTTTTTAAATTCATTCTTTCTGTATCATTTTTTTTATTTTTCATAGTTGTGTAATTGCGATTTTTGCACTCACCACAAGCTAAAGTTATTATGATTCGATCATCTTTTTTAGCCATTTTAAAATTATCTCCATGTAATAAATTTGCTAAATTAATTTATAATTACTTGAAAAAGTTATATATTAGAACATAACATACTAACTTTATAGTTAGTAAACTTGTAAAGTTAGGGCGCAAGCTATACTATTATATATATTAACTAACTAGACTGTCAAATAATCATTAACAATTTTAACTAATTCATTAAGAAATTTTGTTTACCTTACATAAATTTGGCTAAAATATAAATTTATCCTTAATATCCAAACCATTCTTTCGCTTGACAAAGAGGAACGATTAATTTTAATTTGAAAAATAAATTGCTTAAATTATTAGTATTTTCATTAACCCTGAGCTTAAGCTGCGGCTTAGTACTTTATTTAATCTATAGTCCCAAACCAAGCTATGAGCCAAATTGCCTGCGTATTAATCTTCAGGCTGAACCACCAAGTCTTGACTGGTCACAAGCTGCCGACTCAACATCGTTTGATGTTATTTGCAATATCATGTGTGGATTAACGCAGTTTAATGACCAGATGGAAGTTATTCCCTGTTGTGCTAAGTCCTGGGAGATAAGTCCGAATGGTAAGAATATAACCTTTCATTTAAATAAACATATTACCTGGTCTGATAAACAGCCTTTAACGGCTCATGATTTTGTTTTTGCATTTCAGCATTTATTAGATCCCCATACAGCCTCACCTTATGCTTATTTTTTATACAGTATTGTCAACGCCAAAGAAATTAACACCAATAAAATTAATGATTTTAATAAATTAGGCGTTAGCGCTATCGACAATTTCACTTTACAGATATCACTATCTAAGCCATCAGCTTATTTCATTTACTTAACGGCTTTTTGTCCAACTTATCCATTGAGAAAGGATTTATTGAATAGATATGGTGCTGACTGGTGTAAAGCTGGCAATTTAATTACAAACGGTCCATTTGTACTTGACAGCTGGGAGCATGAATATAAAATAATTTTAAAAGCTAACGAACATTATTTTGAAGGTAAACCTAAATTAGCTAAAATTAAAATGTTTATGATACCAGAACAGACTACGGCTTTTTCATTATTTAGCAATAATCAGTTAGATTATATTGACAATCGAAGTTTATCGACCACCGATATTGAATTATCCAAAAATTCGCCATTTTATCATAATTACCCCTTACTAAGAATTAATTATTTAGGTTTTAATACAAAAAAATGGCCACTTACAATTCCTAAAATTAGGCAAGCAATAAGTTTGGCGCTTAACCGCAATATTTTTCCCAAAATTTTACGCCGTAAAGAAATTCCTACTTGTGCCTATTTACCCCAGGCCTTATCACCACTACCAATTCCCCACACAGATTGTTACAACCCTAAATTAGCCAGAAAACTCATTCAAGAAAGTAAAATCAACATACCTGAATTAAATCTGCTTTATCCCAACCGCCAAGATGCTAGACTGGCTTGCGAAGCCATTCAAGATTCATTAAAAACTAATCTTGGTCTAAAAGTAAATTTAATTGCTAAAGAATGGAAAGTTTATTTATATGAATTAAGAACCAATCCACCTCATTTATTTCGTGCTTCTTGGGGGGCTGATTACTTTGATCCGCAAACTTTTATGGATGTCTTTATGAGTAATAACGGCAATAACTATCCACAATGGTCAAGTCAAGTATACGATAATTTAGTTAATAAAGCTTCGCAAGAAATGGATAAAACGAAAAGAGCCGCTTTGTATTTACAAGCCTTACAAATTTTAGATAAAGACGAATCACCAATTACTCCACTTTATTTTGCCACACAAAATATTTTAAGTAAACCTTGGGTGCATAATTTATCTTTTAATGCCTTAGATTTACAATTTTTTAAAAACGTATATATTGCAAAATAATAAGTTAAAACTATAAATATTAAAACTATACTTATTTGAGCAACAATTAATTAGAATAAAGAATAGTAGCGGTATTTAATATATTTTTGTTAAAATATATTAGAAAAATTCGCTAATCTTTAATTTATTTAAGTTTATTATTTATTGATTATGTTTTAAAATTTAACTAACAAGTTAGTTAGTTAAATGTATAAAATGCAAGAAAATTTCACCAAATTCGTAATATTTATAAAAATCCTTTTATTATTACTATTTTATGTAATAACCCAAACAGATATGGTTATAGCCCAAAGCCTAAAACCAAAAATTAATAATTTTTCTGATAGTGAAGCTTTAATTGAAAGTGAAGAACATGTCAATCTGAACAAACCAGATTATTCAGCTTTAATCACTGTTTCTAAAGGCTTAAACCCTTTAGGACTAGACTCATCAGATAGTAAGTCATTTAGTTTAAATGATGCTTTAAATACAGCAATACATAATAATTTAACCTTAAAAATAAACTTTACGGGTTTTAAATCTAAGGAATGGTTATTTTATTCATCGTTAGGTAAGTTTTTACCTGATATTTTAATGTCCTATAACGATAGGTATTTAAAAGGTGATCCCAATTTACCCGGATTTGGCAAAATAAATGTTGATACGCC
>DAHXLC010000220.1 GCA_027371815.1 Candidatus Melainabacteria bacterium
GTATTTCGACTTTATCGCAAAACACCCAATAGGCTTAAGCTATAGTACAGATTTTAGCCAATTAGCTTATTTAAGTTTTAGGGAATTAGTTTATCATAAAACGCTTATAAACACAGAGATTTTAGCGAGCCAATTAGCTTATTTAAGTTTTAGGGCTGGTTAGCCTTTTGATTATCCTCAATAGCATCAACAAAACCTCGTGCCAAACCAATTTTTTCTAATAGCCCAAAGGTTTTAACACTAACAATATCATATTTAGCACCTTGAGCAACCAAGCCATAATCAAGTTCTTTTAAAAAGTTATACCCAAAGAAACTTCCACCAATTTGCAAAATTGCAATGGATATTTCATTAGGATTACGCATATGATAGGTTGCTTCAATTATGGCTCTTTTTAATGAATAAGGATTATCAGGAACGCCATCAGTAATAATAGCAATTACCAGTGGTTTAACATTTGAATTAGTTAGCCTAGCATCAAAATAATGCCGAATCACACTTACAAGCGCCGCCGTGGTATTTGTTCCACCGCCAGGATGATTCACCTTAAAAATAGTTTCAATATCATTAAAATGAACATTGTCAAAAACCTTAAAATTACTAGAAAACAAGACAACAGTCATACCATTATCCAAATAATTTTGAGCAAGATCAGCAAAATGCATGGTTTGAATTTGACACCAATGCCACCGCGTTATAAGAAACGGGTTAGTACCGATAGTAAGCATAAGCGGTATGCTTAAATATTTAGACATTTTAGAAGCTTTATTAGGTGGAGGGCAGTCATTGGTATCCATCGAGCCAGATTTATCAATCAATAAAGTAACATCATGCTCGCCAAGCATTTTTAATTCTTGTTTCGATACCTCAACTTGTAAAATTTTATCGTTGGCTTTTAATGTACTCTGCGATAGATTACCTGTAATAGGTGGTGTTAAACGCAAGCCACTTGAATCGGTTTCACCATTTAAACCATTTGAATTGGCCTCACCATTTAAACCATCTCCAGGACGACTCAAGCGCAAACTATCTACACTTGCCCCAGTAGTCGAACTTGGCAAATTTTCATTTACGGTAGTGGAAACATTACCTTGAATAACCGCTGCATTGTTTTGTGCTAGGGTAATATCAGTTATAGACCCAAAGCCTAAGCATATTAAAACCAGACAAATCTGTTTATACAACGAACGAATCAATCCTCTAAAGTATCTAGAACAAAGGTAACTGGCCCATCATTTATTAAAGCAATTTGCATATCAGCACCAAACTGACCAGTGGCAACCGTTATGGCATTTTTTTTCAATTGATCAATAAACTGTTCATAGATTAATTTACCTAATTCTGGCTTAGCTGCATTTGTAAATCCTGGCCTACGCCCTTGTCGCCAACTTGCATAAAGGGTAAACTGCGAAACCACTAAAATTTCTCCCTTAACATCTAGAATAGATTTATTCATTTTTTGATTGTCATCAGCAAAAACTCTAAAATCAACAATTTTTTTAGCCAGAAAAATACAATCCTGAATCGTATCATTATGATGCACGCCTAGCAAAATAAACAAGCCTGGATGATTCTTACGAATCTGACCAATAATTTGTCCATTTACACTGACATTAGCACTTAACACTCTTTGAATTACAGCTTTCATCTTTAATTTAATATTGGTTGGAACTAAGCATGACAATATTTTAATCGAGCCAGGAAATTTAATCAAATCAATAAAACATTTCAGGCAAAGCTAATTTAATATTAAAATTATAAAGCAATTTTTATTTAGATGCATACGCTCATCATTAATTCATGCTAGTATTCATTTAACGCTATATTAATCAATAAATACCAATAAACTTGGTAATCTGGCTAATTAACGCGGGGTAGAGCAGCCTGGTAGCTCGTTGGGCTCATAACCCAAAGGTCGACAGTTCGAATCTGTCCCCCGCAACCAAATTAAAAAAAGCTTAAACGATCGTGTTTAAGCTTTTTTAATTTTCTACTCAAAGCGTCAGAGTCAAAAAGTAATACATTGATAATCTAATCAATAACCAAAGAATTAAGCAAAATAGTTAAACTTGTTAAAAACCTTGATAAAGCAGAAATTTAGTTATTACTAAATTGGAGCGGGTAGCGGGAATCGAACCCGCGTGTACAGCTTGGAAGGCTGTCATTCTACCATTGAACTACACCCGCACAAAACTCATCCTAAAGTATTTAGCTCAACTATATTTATTATATTAGAAAAAAAAACAAAAAAAGTAAAATAACTTTAA
>DAHXLC010000235.1 GCA_027371815.1 Candidatus Melainabacteria bacterium
CTAAAGTCAATAAAATTCTGGCTCCACTAGCTCCGACCGGATGGCCAAGAGCTACTGCACCGCCATTTGGGTTCACTAAATCCTGATTAATTCCCAACATATCCATAGATTTTAAAGTTACAGCAGCAAAAGCCTCATTAATTTCCATGGTTGCTAAATCTTTAACGGTTAAACCACATTTAGCTAGAGCTTTTTGAGTTGCTAAAGCTGGTGCCGTTGCCAGATAAGGTAAATCCTGACCAAGGCTAGCATGCGTTAAAATTTTAGCAATTGGTTTAAGACCTTGTTGATTAGCAAAGTCTAAACTAGTAATGATAAGCATACAAGCTCCATCATTAACTCCTGGAGCATTTCCAGCTGTAATTGTTCCATTTTCATAAAAAATCGGTTTTAATTTAGCCAAAGCTTCCATATTTGTATCAGCCCTGGGACTTTCATCCAATTCCACCATTTGTTCTTTATTTTTACCTAAACTTACTTTGACTGGTAAAATTTCTTCAGCAAAAACCCCATTGTGCTGCGACTGAATTGCCCGCTTATGACTGCGACAAGCCCATTCATCTTGAGCTTGACGTGACAGTTTAAATTCTTCAGCCACTTTAGCACCATAATAAGCCATATGCTGACCGGTAACCGGACATTCTAGGCCATCGGTCAACATTGCATCCTTAAAAACAACATGCCCCATTCGTTTGCCAAAACGAGCCGCATTGGCTTCAACTAAGTACGGAGCCTGACTCATAGATTCCATCCCTCCAGCCAAAATAAGCTTAGCATCATTGGCGCGAATTCTTAAATCTCCGATAGTTACAGCCCTCATTCCAGAAGCACAGACTTTATTAATCG
This sequence comes from Candidatus Melainabacteria bacterium, assembly GCA_027371815.1. Taxonomy (GTDB): domain Bacteria; phylum Cyanobacteriota; class Vampirovibrionia; order Obscuribacterales; family JAKAZS01; genus JAKAZS01. The sequence continues at coordinate 847 of DAHXLC010000235.1, forward strand.
TCGTTGATTCACAAGTATTAGGCAGGCCTGCCTTTAACAAAGCCTGACGCGAAGGGATTTGACCAGATCCGGCTTGGACTACTTGTCCAATTAAAACCTCGTCAATTAACTGAGGATCTAAATTATTCCGTTTAACTAATTCTTGAATTAAAGGATAGGTTAAATTAACCGCCGTAAAATCCTTAAATATTCCCCCCATTTTCCCAATTGGGGTACGCAACCCATCAATTATGACCGTTTGAGACATTAGACACCTCGATTAAGCTAATTTTAGAACTAATTAACTTATTTTATCAAGAAAGCAAAAAAACTACAAAAATCAAGTCCAAAATTCTTAAACTATACGAATCCCAATCCAGCCAAACAAAGGCTCTAAATCTCTAAAATCTAGATAAAAGTCAACCCAACTACAGCGCTAACGCATTAACCTATTTTACCAAGCATTAATGAGGAATTAGTCAACCGGTAAGATAGTTTAAAGAGTTTAAATTTAAGGTTTATGAGGAATAATTAAGATAAAATGTTTATTTAGCAATAAATCACTAAAAAAAATTTTGCATCAAGCAGGCCAAAAATATGGGCGATCGTAAAATTGAAACTGAACATCCACCAACTAAAAAAAGTAGTGTAAAGCTAACCAAAGAAATTTATAATATCAAAAACTCAATCCCGGCAGCCCAACCTTTTAGCCCACATGACATAGCTTTAACTGGTGCAATTGATGCCAATCAATTAGTAGAAATTGCTAACGCCAAAAATCTCTTAAAAATAATCCAAACCAATTCAATTAGTCCGGTTGAATTAAAAAAAATCACTGATTTAGAACTTGGATCAAATGTCCGAGCCGAATTAATGGTCACCAAGTATACTGAAAAGCAAATAAAATTAGCCGCTTTAACGCAAATATTACTAGGTGCTAGCTCTGGGGTTGATCAAAGCCAACTGGGTGATTGTTGGTTTGAAACAAGCTTAGCTAGTGTAGCAAAAAGTTACCAAGGACAAGTGTCAATTGCTAATATGATCAATAAAAACAAAGATGGTAGTTATACCGTAACCTTTCCTGGAGCTAAACAGAATCCCATAAATGTTACCGATAAAGAAATTAAAGATTATGCTTTAACTAATTCAGCTAAATGGGCTGATATCATTGAAGCTGCAATGATTAAACTAAAACCCAACGATATTAATTTTGGTGGCTTAACCCAAAATGGCATACAAATTTTAACAGGGAAAGACAGTTTAGGTTTAATTTTAACCCCAAATGCGCATAAGACCTATTTAACTAATTTAAGTACTTTTATTAACAACACGATAAAGCTAGG
>DAHXLC010000047.1 GCA_027371815.1 Candidatus Melainabacteria bacterium
ACTGAATTGCATATTCAGTAGGTTTTTTCCGATCCTGCCCATGTTGGCCAGATGGATAACGACGTCTTTCTATAGCACATTTAGTGGTATAACAACGACCCGCCTTTAAAAATAATTTAACTCCTTCGTTACGGCATAATTTACAAACCGAATCAGTATACCTAGCCAATTATAAACTCCTTAAAAAAACTTATCACTACCAAACCAATATTAAACTCTTCGCTTCTTAGGTGGCCTGCAGCCATTATGGGGAATTGGGGTTACATCTTTAATTAAAGTGATTTCCAATCCAGCTACTTGTAAGGCACGAATTGCAGTTTCGCGTCCAGCGCCTGGTCCTTTAACCATAACTTCAACCTGACGCATGCCTGAATCCATCGATCGTTTTGCTACCATTTCAGCAGCTTGTTGAGCGGCAAATGGCGTTCCTTTTTTGGCTCCTTTAAATCCTACAGCACCAGAAGAAGACCAAGCTACAACTTGACCAGCTGGATCGGTAGAACAGACAATGGTATTATTAAAGGTGCTTTGAATATGCACAACACCAATTGGTACTACTTTGCGATCTTTTTTCTTGACTCTAACTTTGTTTCCTTTTGCCATTATCATCTTCCTTAAATTAATTAATGTTTAGTAATTAAAGTTTATTTACCAGGAGCTTGTTTTTTACCAGCAACGGTAACTCGTTTGCGTCCACGTCTGGTTCTAGCATTGGTTTTAGTGCGCTGACCACGAGTCGGCAAGCCCTTACGATGCCGTTGACCACGAAAACAATTTATTTCAATAAGTCGTTTTACATTAAGACCTTCTACTCGGCGAAGATCGCCTTCAACCTGAAGACCTGATTTTTCAACTTCATCACGCAATTTACTTATTTCTTCTTCATTAAGATCTTGAACCCGTTTGGTGGCCAAGATATTTAATTTTTGGAGGATTTTGGTCGACAACGTTCGTCCAATACCATATATATACGTAAGCGCAATATGAATGGGTTTTTGTCGGGGCAAATCTAATCCAGCTATACGTGCCATTTATTCCTCCTTAACCTTGACGTTGTTTATGCTTGGGATTTTCGCAAATCACGGCAATTCGGCCTTTACGTCTAATAACCTTACACTTTTCACACATTTTTTTAACTGATGCTCTAACTTTCATACCAACACCTTGTCAATAGACCGCTAACATACTACATTTATTATTGATTTTAACATTATATATTAAACTAGCCCAAATATGGGTCATGTAAATATATTATTAAAGTTCATTAAAGAAAAAATTTACTTTACTATTCTTTTATTCTATAAGTTATTCTACCTCTAGTCAAATCATATGGAGTCAATTCGATTTTGACTCTGTCACCAGGTAAAATGCGAATAAAATTTTTGCGAATTTTACCAGAAACATGAGCTAATACTTTATGCCCATTATCTAATTCAACGCGAAACATTGCATTAGGTAAAGATTCTTTAATTGTTCCTTCAAATTCAATAACACCTTGCTTATTCATTAATATCCTCACTTGGACGCTTTGTAAGCACTATTGCTTTTGTTTGGGTAATTAGCAAAGAGTGTTCAAAATGAGCTGAAAATTTGTAATCTTGTGTTACAACTGTCCATCCGTCGCTTTTAGTTCTGACCCTGTCGCCACCTTCATTAAACATTGGTTCGATAGCAATAACCATTCCTTCCTTTAATTTTATTTTACTATTAGTTCGGTAATTAAATATGAAAGGTTCTTCATGTAAATTTTTACCAATGCCATGACCACCGTATTCACGAACTAAACCATAGGCAGCTTTATTAGCAATATCTTCAATAGCGCCACCAATAGCATCAAGGTTAGCCCCAGCTTTTGCTTGGGCAATACCAGCATATAAACTTTTTTGCGTGTCCCGTAACAATTTATTAAGCTTAGCGCTAATTTCACCGCATGGCACTGTTACCGCTGTATCGCCAATAAAATTACGGATTTTGCCATCAATTTCTTCTTTTATAGTAACGCCAATATCAATACTAACAATATCGCCTTCTTTAAGAATACGTTTTTTACTAGGTATTCCATGGACAACTTCTTCATTAATAGAAGTGCATAAAGTTGCCGGAAAATCTCGATAACCTTTAAATGTAGGAATACCGCCTTTTTGCAAAATTAAATCTTCGGCATAATTATCTAAGTCTTTAGTACTAATTCCGGGCTTAACTAATTTCATTACCTGTTCAAGAGCCAAGCCGGCTATTGAACCGGCTTTTTTATATAAATCAATTTCTTTATCGGTTTGAATAATCATGTGGTAAGTTTTAGTTAATTCCTTGTTATTGCAATTAGTACATTAAGATACTGCTAAAATATTTTTGGCGTAATTAGTTAAATAATTAATTAATGAGTTTTAGTTAATTCTTTAAGTGTCATTAAGATACTGTTAAAAACGTTTTGGCTTGATTGACTGGCATCAATATTAACTAAAATTTTCTTCAGCTGATAATATTCAATTAAAGGCTGTGTCTGTTCAAAATAAGTAGCAAGCCTTACTTTTACTAAATCTTCTTTATCATCAGAACGAATTATTAACTTGTCTTTACAATCGTCACAAACATTTTCTACTTGAGAGGGGCTAAATTTAATATGATAAACTTTTAAACAATTTTTATTGGTACAAACGCGTCTACCGGTAATTCTAAGCGTTAAAGGCGCAGAATCAATTTCTAGATTAATCACACAATCGAGGGTTTGGTGTAAATCATTAAGCATGTCATCAAAACTTTTGGCTTGACTTAAATTTCGCGGGAAGCCATCAAGAATATAACCATGGTGACAACTACTTTGGCTTAAATTATCTTTAAACATGGCAATTAAAACTGGATCTGGTACTAATAAACCTTTATCCATATAAGTTTTAGCTTCCAAGCCAGCGGCGGTGCCTTGCGCTACACTAGCTCTTAATAAATCCCCACTTGACAGATGTTTTATTTTAAGCTCATTACTTAATAGCTGACATTGTGTACCTTTACCAGATCCAGGTGGACCCAAAAATAATATACGCATAATCTATTACCTGCCTTTATGTTTCTTTTGTACTAGGCGCTTTAAATAAACCGCGAGCTTGATATTGAGCTGATAAAGCATGAGTTAAAATTTGTTTTTGGGTATCAATAGCAACACCTACTAATATAATTAAAGAAGTACTGCCCAGCCCTCGTAATGTCTGTATATAGGTAAATTGCTCCACATGAATTGGTAAAATAGCAATTATTGCAACTGATGTGGCACCAATAAAAATAAGTTTATTTAAAGTGGCTTCGAGAAAATCTGATGTTGGCTTACCAGGTCGAATCCCTTGAATCGCACTGCCGCTACGGCGTAAATTTTCAGCCATATCACGTACTGGCAAAATCATTGAGGCATAGAAAAAAGCAAAAAATAAAATAAGCAAGAAGTATGCAATAGAGTATTCAGGTTTTGAATAAGAAAAAGTATTAATTGTTTCCTGACAGATAAAGCCCCAAATCGCCTGAATTACAGGCAAATGACAAAAGCTTGCATAAATTTTACCCACGCCAGGAATATTACTAAATAAGTAATAAACACCAGCCCATGGATCGGCATTGTTTTTACCCATAAAAGACATAACTGTAGTTGGAAACATAAAAGTTGATGAAGCAAAAATTATTGCCATAACTCCAGATGGATTAACTGGCAATGGTAAATAATTATCACCTACATACATCTGATTGCCCACAACCCTTTTGGATCCAACGATGGCAATTTTTCTTTGTCCTAATTGCAAGCAAACGACTAACGCTGCTAATAATAATAAGGTCGCAATCATTAATACCACACCCCAAGTTGGTGATTGTCCTGTTTGCACAGCATCATAGGTGTTTTTCACCATTACTGGAATTCGAGCTGAAATGCCTAAGAAAATAAGTAAACTAGCACCATTACCAACACCTTTTTCGGTAATTTGCTCACCAAACCACATAATTAAAACCGCTGAAGCTGTTAATAAAATAGTGCTGACAATTAAAAAAGGAATACCCGGAGTTAAGACTAAATCGGGGTTGTGGATTTTGCCGAGCAAATTAACCAAGGTAAATGATTGCACACTGGCAAAAAATATTGTACCCATGCGTGTATACTGTTGAATTTGTTTACGGCCTTGTTCACCAGAATGTTTTTGTAATTCTTCAAGTTTAGGTACGATATAACACATCATCTGCATAATAATTGATGAAGTGATATAAGGACCAATCCCCATGGAAAATATTGATAAACGATTTAAAGCACCACCCGTAAATAAATCATACATACCTAATAGACTTTGGGCTAATTCAGGATGTTTGGTAAAAGCACCTGGATCTACACCCGGGATTGGAATATGTACACCAATACGATAAATAACAATTATTGCCAAAGTAAATAAAATTCTTTCTTTTAAACCAGCACTGGCAAACAATTTGAAAAATTCGTCAACTGGGGGGATTTTATCTTGTTTGGATTTTTTATTTGCTGTTTGCATTATTTACCTTATATTTACCGTAAAATTAATAAGTCTAGCTATTTGTAATTAATTCAACACTACCACCAAGTTTTTCGATGGCGGCTTTTGCATTTGCACTGACATGATGACATTTAACAATCAGTTTTTTTGTTAATTCACCTTTACCTAAAATTCTTAAAGAATCACTTTCTTTACGCACAATTCCTTGTTCAACCAAAGTCCATGGTGTAACTTCAAAATTATCTGGTAAATCATTTAATTTTTCTAAATTAACAATTATCCAATCACGACGTTTAACTTGATCGAAATTATGGATTTTTGGCAGTCTGCGAAATAATGGTGTTTGTCCACCTTCAAAACCAAAGCGACGTGCTTCACCAGACCGTTGTCCTTGACCATTGTGACCACGGGTACTAGTTTTACCATGACCGGAACTACGCCCACGACCAACCCGTTTTGATTTTTTTGTACTACCAATGCTTGGCTTTAAATCGCTTAATTTCACAAGCGTTCTCCTTATATTTAAAACAATTTAACTATTTGCAACTTCACTAACACTAACTAAATGCTGTACTTTATTAACCATGCCAAGTATCGTTGGGCTTTTGGCGTGAATTACAAAGCTGCCAAATTTTCGCAAGCCTAAAGCCTTAATTACAGCTATTTGCGTACCTCTTTTACCAACTAAACCTCGTTTTAAGGTTATTTTAATCATCTTTATTTTCTCCATTATTAATGAATTTAAACTAACATCTGTTTAATAGATATATTGCGCAATCTAGCTGTAATTAAGGCTTTAGGCTTGCGAAAATTTGGCAGCTTTGTAATTCACGCCAAAAGCCCAACGATACTTGGCATGGTTAATAAAGTACAGCATTTAGTTAG
>DAHXLC010000255.1 GCA_027371815.1 Candidatus Melainabacteria bacterium
ATTAGCATTAATATTATTTTCTAAAGAATAATATAAAATAATTTTAGCCTGTTCAGGGTCTAAAAGGGTTAGGCACAGAAGGTTATTTAAAAATTCGGCCTGGTTTAAGATAAATTCACTGACAATATTTAAGTTTTTTAGAGAATTGTTAAAACTTAATTTGTTATCAAGCGCATACTTAAATACTTCATCACTTTGTTTTTGCGTAATAATATTACAAGCAATTAAAAATTGGGAAAATTTAAGGCTAGTGGATTCATGATTTTCACTACTTAATATTTCATCAATAACTTCTTCAAGACTCAATTGCGTTATAGTTAGCTTTTTTAAAATCATTACGGCGTGATCTAGGTATATAGAACCCTCTTCAATTAATTGCAAAAGATATTTAGCATATTCAAGAATTTTATGGGTAAGATAACCATTTTCTACTAAGACATCCTGAATTTGTTGATCATTTTGAATAATGATTTCTTCCGCTGAAGCTAAATCGGTAATGTTAATAATATTAGATCGTAGCAATAATTCTTCTAATTTTTTGACATCAATAATGGTATCATAATCAATATTGTAGAGCATAAGACATTCACGAAAAGATAAATTATTATTACGCATGGCTCGAATAATCTGGACACCAGTGTGTCGATCTATTTGCTGACTACGAATTAGTTTTTGAATTATTAACAGTTTATTTTTTAAATCCTGGTTTAAATAACCTAAATCAGTTAACACAATTCCTAAAGGCAAACCTGATTCGTTACTGGCTTTAAGCCCTTCACGTAATTCGCTTTTGGTAATAAGGTTACATTCAATTGCTAATTCACCAATTTTATTGGTTTGATAGGCTTCAGTGCCCACACTTATCCAGCCAAGTTTTTTGATGGCTGTATCTAAGTCGAGTCCTTCACTAATTGATAGCTTTAAAGCCTTGATGCCATTGTCAAGACTAAGTACTCTATCTCTAATATAGGATTGCACCGTTAAAGCATCTCTTAAACGATCATCGGTCAAATGTCCTTGTAAGCATAAAACCTTACCAACTGGTAATCGCATCTGATTAGCAAAAGTTAAAACTCCTTCCCATTTTTTTTCATTAATAACACCACTTAAAATTAATAGCTCACCAATGCGAATTGAGGTTTCATTTTTTTGTTTAGGAAGATTATGAGGATCGCTTGGAGAAAGACTATTATTCATTCATTTTTAATCCGACCTGGTGACATTAAAATCGGGAAATTACCTTGATAGGATAATTTCATAGCGTTATACGCCGAATTAACCAATTCTTCCAGGCTAATGCCATCATGGGGCAAGGAAGCTATGCCAAAAGCTGCTTTGATATTCTTTTTATCAATACCCGGTAAAATTGGTGTAGCACATAGCGTCTGCCAAATTCGATTGGTTACAAAAGCGGCCTGGGATATTTTAGAATTAGGCATAATAATCATATATTCGCTAGATCGCACATGACAAATAGTATCCAGCGGACGTTTTACCAGTTCAATGCGTTTAAGCATAATATTTTCACCTTGAGGCGGTAAAGCTTCATATTTATTTAGGGTTTTATCTTGATTAACTAATATGCTAAATACAGTTACCGCCATTGGATAGCCATAATATTTAAATCGATAATATTCGTACTCTAAAAAATATAGACCCGGACCAAAATAAAGCATTTTGGTCTCAGCATTTTGCATTGATTTAACTACATCTTTAACATAATCAACACCTTGAGGGATAAATTCCAGGGGTTTTTTCTCTGGCGGTAAAATCCGAAATTCAATTAAGCCGGAATTAAGAAAATTGTATAAAGTCGGAATCCATTGATCACTTGCCAAGCTAGTGTCTCTTAATAATTCCTGTAAAGTAATTGAACTATGAACACTTAAATGTTGAAACAGTTGTTTTTGAATATTAAAATCAATGGGAACACCTTTGACCAACATGGTTTTAAGTTCGCTTTCATTGATTTTTGTTTTAGCTAATGAAATTACGGTATCATAGGCTAAGCCAGCCTGTTCCAGTCGATGTTTCTGTTCAGCTAAAGCTAAACCTTCAGCTATTAGCGAAATTAGATCTTTGTCAACCGTGCGGTGGTTAGATTTATCATCTGTTAAAAATATATAATCTCCATTAGCCCAGGTAAAAACGTCTTTAATCGCACTTGACCCGATTTCACCCATTAGATAAGCATGATAAGGGATACCATTTTCAAAGAAAATTTCAGATTTATTGTCACTGGACAGAATTTCTAGTTTCCCCGATAATTTAGCATTGGCCACTGACTGCATCAATGACTGCATGGGCATTTGACTTAACTTTCCTTCAAGTACTGAACTAGTCGATAGTAATTTATCTTCAAGGCTTAAGTTCTCATTTAACTGGCGTTGCGGTGATGGTGTTTGAAAAGTTGGACTGACTGGTTTTTCGAGGGCAAAATTACTGTTACTTTCATTACCTAAGGCCATCGATCCAGGAAAATTTGGCGTCGGTGGATTATTAGCAACAATTTCTTGTTGGATTGATTCAATTTTATAAAGACAGTCATTAATAATATTGACATCACTAGTTTCGTTTTTAAGTAATGGGGTTTTATTCTGGTTGACAACCATCCAGACCGTCCAAAGTGGATTTGCTTGTCCTTTTTGAATAAAGCAGTGAATCATATAATTTTTATTCACTAGATTATCTGACCAAGCCAGTTCAATAACTGCTCCCGGATTTCCTCTTGATTGTTTGAGGACAAACATTAATTCAGCCATTTGCGGTCGACCCACACGGCTAGGTAGGGTTATTAATGTTTCGTGATTAGGTTTATTTTGTCCAAATATCATAAATTTTTATTCTTTTTTAGGCTAGAAAATTTTAACTATTTATTTGTTTTAATGATTTATTGTATATAATTATTAGGTTATCTATTTTCAAGCATATCAAAGATTTCTAGCTTTGTTAAGCCTAAACTAATAATCATTAAAAAATAATGGTATTATCCCAAGAGAATTCTTCCAATATTAACGCCTCAGCAAATTTGTCAGCTGAGGAATTAATAGCGCAAAATCTTGTCAAACCAAAATCTGAATCATTTATAAACTTTCTTAAACGTTCGTTATTTGAATTATCCAATTTAAAATTTGCCTTAACTTCATTTGTCGTTAATAGTTTACGTAGACGTTATCGACGGTCAGTGCTTGGCTTTGCCTGGAGTTTACTTAACCCTTTAACAACCATGGTTGTCATGACTACGGTGTTTTCTTTACTTTTCCATAATAACCCCAAAGAGTTTGGTATATATATATTTACCGGTATATTACCTTGGTCATTTTTGCTCGATTCCATAACTGGAGGAAGTTTATCTTTAGTAGATGCCGAAGGCTTCCTAAAAAAAGTTTACATTCCTAAACTATTTTTCCCTTTAGTTATTGTTTCAACTGAAGCCGTTAATTTTATCTTTAGTTTAAGTAGTTTAATGTTTCTGGCTTTAGCTTTAGGCATGCATTTAAGCTTTAGTTTATTAACTTTACCCTTAGCCATAGCCATTCTTTATGCCTTTAACCTTGGATCTGCCTTGTTTTTAGCAATAAGCACCGTTTATTTTCGTGACCTTACCCATATAACTAGACAATTGCTCCAAGCTTTCTTTTATTTAGTACCTATTTGTTATCCATTAAATGTTGTGCCACCTAAATATTTATTTTTATTTAAATTAAATCCATTTTATTATTTTATTAATTTATTTCGAATTATTATTTGTGATGGTCATTTTCCCCAAGCCAAAGACTGGTTAATTCCTAGTGCTATTGCGGTTATTGTACTATTTATGGGTTTTTCCTTGTTAAAGAAAACTGAAAGCGACATAATTTTTAGACTTTAAAGGCATAGGTTACATTTTATGATAAGTGATAAAGTATATATTGAAATCGAAAATGCCTGGCTCAAGTTTCGCATTTATAAAAATCGATCTCCAGCCTTAAAAGAGGCCATACTTTCAAGATTTAAGCCCAAACCAGATATTGCCGAAATCACTGAATTTGATGCTTTGAAAAATATTAATTTAAGTTTGCGTGGTGGCGACAGGGTTGGTTTGGTTGGTTTAAACGGAGCTGGTAAGTCGACACTACTTAAAATGATTGTGGGAATTTATCCGCCTAAATATGGTAACGTTCATGTGCGGGGCAAATTGACTCCTTTAATTGAACTGGGCACAGGTTTTGATGCAGAATTAAGTGGTCGCGAAAATATTTTTCTTAATGGAGCCTTACTTGGTCGATCTTACAAACAAATGAAGTCACTGGAACAAGAAATTATTGATTTTTCCGAATTAGGTGAATTTATTGACTTACCAATTAAATATTATTCTTCGGGGATGCATGGACGTCTAGCCTTTTCAATCGGAACAATTGTTGATCCAGAAATTTTAATTGTTGATGAAATTTTTGCCACAGGTGACGCTCATTTTGTTAACAAGGCAACCAATCGGATGAAAGCCTTATTCACTAATTCACAAATTGTTATGTTGGTATCACATGATACTCAAAAAATTGTTGATTTATGCAATCGGGTTTTAGTGTTACATAAAGGTGAAGTTATTAATGATGGTAACCCCAAAGAAATGGTTGATTTTTATTTAAAAGAAATTGTTGCCTAAAGCATAGCTACTTTATATAAAATTATATGATTAAACTTCACAACTGGCTTTTAATAATTTTAATTAATCTTACTGTATTGAATAATAATATTAATTTAAACGCTTATGGTCAACAAATTGTCTTAAACCAACAACAATGTCTAACTAATATTTCCACAAACACTGATTTAAAAATCAATAAAGCCATGGCAAAATGTATTGAATATCGTAATTCTAATCAATTACAAAAATTAATTGATGAAGAACTTAATATGTGTTTTGACATTGGCTCGGTAGCAGGAATTTTAGACCAAAAAACTTTAGTTAATTTTTACCGTGGCCTAATTAGTGATATGGTTACTTATTGCAATGCCAACCCTAATGATAATCGATATTATAATACCTGTTATGCTTATTATGGTTATTTACTCCAGCTCGAACCGAAAAATCCAGTTTGGAATTTTGGCGAAGGAATATTAGCTGCCATGCGTGGATCTTATAACCAAGCTCAGGACTGTTTTAAATATACCGCTAATTTATTTACCAAAAATAGTAATTATAAGGCTAAATCAATTAATAGTTCAATGGGCTCCTGGCAGGCTGAAAATATTAAAGAACAACAACAGTATGAACAAAATGTTGCAGATTATAATGCCAATCCCTATACTCGTAAATACTATCCTGGAGCGCATTATATTCATATAGAAACCGTACCTAAAGCCGTTCCCCAAAAACCAATCCCAGGACCAGCTCCATTTTCAGCTAAGCAAATTCCCAGTTACGACACTACATCAACCAACAAACCAGCTAATACCACAATAGCACCGTTTTCCGCTAAGCAAATTCCTAGTTACAAATCAAAACCCATAAGCCAACCATCCAATCAAATTCCTAGTTACGAATCAAAACCCACAAGCCAACCATCCAATCAAATTCCTAGTTACGAATCAACACCCACAAGCCAACCATCCAATCAAATTCCTAGTTACTATACTCCATAAAACAATGAGAATAATTAATATCATTTACTTCAATATAATTATAAATTTAATTACTAACAATGTTTATGCAAATTTAGATTATGCTAGCACTGACTTTAACATAGTGAATAATAATATTATTAACCAAAGTAATTTTTTCTTAGTTATAAATAAAGATAAACTCATCTCGCAAAACTATAATTATGGATCTAATTCATTTTTTAATTCCTGGCGAAGAAATACGGCTAATAATTCAAATCAAGTCCAGGCCAACGGCATGTATAAATATGCTGATGGCTCTGACCTGTACTATCTAATGGATCAACCCAAAAACGGTCAATCCAGTCCTTTTAGTCCTGGTATTTCCCTGGATTATACCAAAAGAGCTAATGACTTATATGATGCCTTTAATAAATATACGAATCAATTATATCCAAATTTACCAGATCCCCAAAGTAACCCAATCGGGATAAATAGACGGGTTGCCCCGTCTACTCCCCCACAGATCCGGACGTGCGAATTTCCCGCATCCGGCTCCTTAGCGCACAGTTTCGCTACGCAAGGTATGAGTGGACTATTTTAGGTGGTGGTAGCGGATATATCGTTAATAATTGATTAAACCACTGCCAATTATGTTCACCTCTTTGGCTACGACGATTTAGCCATTTAAACCATATATTGTGGGCTTGAAAGGCAAAGTGTGCCAGAGACCTCATATTAAACGTAATACCATAATAGGCATAATGACCTTGTATTTTACGTGAAATCGCCTTCCACTGTTCTTCTATCTGGTCATGCCTATGGATTCGACACCACTCACTTAGTGCTTGTAGTGCCCGTTTAAATCGGTCTTTGGCTGTTTTCCTTTGCACAATATCATTACCTTTCCTGGACTTTCCCCAATAATGAGTAAATCCAAGAAAATCAAATGTTCTTTTATCAAGGTCAATCTTTGGTTTGGTACCATCGCCTGACTTTGGTTTATTGAAATTGATTAGTTTGGTTTTGATGGGGTGCAAGGTTAATCCATACTTACCGAATCGCTTCGGCAGTACGTCCATTACTCTTTTTGCATCTATTTCTTGGTCAAATACTAGGACTGCGTCATCAGCATACCTTATTAGGGTTGCTTTGCCTTTAAGTCTTGGTTTTACTTCATTTTCAAACCATTGGTCTAGTACTTCATGCAAGTATATATTTGCTAGTAATGGTGATATCACTCCACCTTGTGGCGTTCCAGTTTCTTGCCTTTTTATTTGGCCTTCCTCTATTACACCAGCTTTTAGCCATTTATCTATGGTGCGTCTTATCACACCGTCACGTACCCTCTGGTCTAGAGATGAACGCAGTACTGGATACTTCAGACTTCCAAAGAAATCTTTAATATCTATTTCTACTACATAAGCATTCTTATATTTCATTAAACTACTCCACAACGCTTCAAGGGCTTGATGAGCTGAGCGCTTAGGTCGAAAACCATATAAACAGTCTAGAAAATCATTTTCGTAAACTACACTAAGTACCATAGTTACGGCTCTTTGTAGGATTTTATCCTCAAATGTTGGTATACCTATTGGCCTTTTGTTTCCATCTGGTTTCGGAATATAAACTCTCCTCACTGGTGGCGCTTTATATAGACCACTCTTAAAACGGTTTAACAAGTCTTGTAAATTGTTTTCCAGATTTTCAGCATATGTTTTAGCTGTTTGTCCGTCAATACCAACTGCTCCACTTTTATTCGTTTGTATGTAGGCTAGTTTTAATAGTTCAATGTCAATATGATGAGCTAATGTTGTAAAAACCATACTTCGTCCCTCCCTAGCCAGTTTCGCTATCCTATCGAATCTAGTTGAGACGTTTTCTGGTATCGATGTTCCTTTCATCTTGTCCTCCGATTGGTTCTGTGTTACCAGTGCCAGCCTTCTTTCCTGCGGGTCTTTTAGGTATAATTCCCCGTTGTCAACAATACTATGCCGGCACTCTGACTTCACAATACTTATCCCGTAATCTTCGTTTCCTCGATTTTCGGTACTGTCCATGGACAGTGGCATTGTGACCTCCCAGGTTCCTGGGTAACCCTTTGTGTGAACATGCCATGTTCTTTGACCCCGGTAGAGCTTATTTACAAGACTATTAAGTAAACAAGTGTTGTTTTCCATCAAAGAGACAATGTCAACCTCTACAATTACAATCATTTCGTGGCTCAATAGCACGGCCTATTTACTGACTGTCTACGCTTCACAACTTCGGTTGCCCTAATTGCGCAAGACTCGCTTCCAGTTGCTAGTCAGGCTTACTGTACGATTTGGTTGGCAAACCTTGGCTGCTTACCTACTTCGGCGCTTGTTACTTGGTTTACCTCGCTAGGGTTACTATTCAAGGTTTCAAATTTGTTAAATCATTTTATCCCCCTTGACCAAGCTTAGCCTGGCGCACCCCTTTTATATTCCTAAATTTGTTATTGATAATGCACCCAAATATCGTAAATAAAATTAACTAACTATTCTGATAAATGTTAGTTTAGATAATTTAAAAATGGAATATTGATGACAGATTAAAACAAATCGTAATTAATACTTAACCGAAATTTTATTTTCTTTACTTAGAGATTTTTGTTCAGCATAAGATAAAATTGATGCAACTTGGGTTAAATAATTAGCAATATATTGGGCACGAAATCCACGTTTAATAAAGGCTTCTAACCTTAACCAATTATTTACAGTATCAGCTAAGATTTTAATATCACTAGCAACATCATCAATCTGAGTAGAATTGGCATTATTATCTATTTTATCTAATTTACTTTGAATTACACGAATTTTATATAATACATCATTAGTACTAGCTTGGTCTGACATTATATGTTTATGAGGATCCTGAAGGTATTTATAAACCATAGTACTAAAATCTTTAAATAATAATTTAGTAGCTTCAATAGGTTGAGACTGAGGGGTTAAAACAGTTGGCTTACGATAGGGACCAAGTTTTAACAAACGTATTTTGTCATCATCCAATTGGGCTACAGCAAATAATGTGGTACCTAAAGTACCCACTACTCTGGATGTATCTAATTGTTCAATTAACGAAGCAATATCTAATTGACGTATGGATAAGCCCGGATAAACCAGAGCCAAGTCATTTGATTCTTCCCGAACGTATGAGGCCATATTGCTTAATTCGCTAGCTTTAGTCACATAAGTCATGGGATTAACTGTATCAATCCAGCCATTTTTAACCCAGGTTTCCCATTCCTGCTGAATTGAATTTAAACGCATCCGTTTAGGCATAGCATAGACTGCTGCCGAAATTCTTAAATTAGGATTAATTTGTCGTATTTCAGAACTTATCGTTCGGACAAAAGTTGAAATGTTATTAATTTTCCAAGCTTGCCAAACTTTTAAACCTTCGTCATTAAGGCAGTCTAAATTAAAGCCAGTATCATTTTCAAATTTTTGTCGACCTAAGTAGTTATAGCCCATTTCCGAGCCTTTGCCATTAAATGGGTATCTAATATAGTCAAGCTGAATACCATCAACGGGATATTTTTTGACAACTTCAAGTACTAAACTTTTAATATAATTACGAGTTTCATCATAAGATGGATCAATCCAAAATTCATGTTGACGTGGTGGTAATAATGATCCATTTACTCCCGCTAAACCCCAGATAAGGTCATGACTGGTTAATACTGGTCCTGGAAAATCAAGTGGCTTAGCTACAAGTTTATTATGTAAGGTATTACCAACATTAAAAATCCAGAACCAAGCATGTAATTCAATATTACGTTTATGGGCTTCATTAATGGCCGCATTTAAGGCATCAAAGCCATTAATATTAGGGTTTTGCTGGGCAATTTGACTTGGATACATAGCATAGCCAGCATTATTTGTTTCAAAATAAACACAATTGATATTAGCCTCACTTAATCGATCAAACAACTTAGCCATAGCTTGCGGATTAGCTACGCTAACAATCGTTCCTCTATCCAACCAGACACAGCGAGCTTCGACCGGTCGAACCGGCATGGCCTGAGCAAAAGCAATGGCAAAATCTTGCCGAGCTTCTTTTAAATATTTATTCGCTTGATAAAATTGCCTGGCATGATATGCTGTATTAAATTTATTTACAGATTCTTGAGCATTATTATAATTGTTTTCAATTGTGGGCATTGGTACCATAAGATCGGCTTGTTTGGCGGTAGCAATTGTTTCTTGGGTGCGTTTTTGAAGATAGTTTAATTCTTGATTAATGGTTTGATATTCAGCGTAACTTATTTGTATACTAGCCTCTTGAGTAATGCCAGGATAAATTTCCGATAGACATAAACTAGTAAGTTTGGCATTATTGGTTACATCACCTTGAAGTCCAAGCGACCAGGTTAGATATGCATTCTTATTATTTAAAATTATAGCTGGTACCATATTTACAGCTGAAGTTAAATCATAATTAGCAAAATTAGCTAAAATTTGACAAGTAGGTAAAGTTTTAACAATATTAAATGAACTACCAACCGAAAAATTAAAAAGTTTCTTTGGTATCGTTTTCATTTAAGATTAAATCAAAGTTTTTATTGGCTGTAATTTGTTGATTAAGCGTGATACCAATTAAATCTAGTAAAGAAGTAGCATTTTTGCTTAAAATACCGCCACCATTAAAAATTATAATATGACCGCCATTCTTTAAATAGTTTTGAATTAAAGCTAATTCTTGATCACATAAATCAACTAGTAAGGGTAAAATAATCACCTTGTAATTGTTTAACGAATTGTCATTATTATTTTCGAGATTATTTAACACATCATAATTTAAATTAGCCTGTTCCATAACTTGTTCAAAACTTTTAAAATCATCTAGAAATGTTCCTAAATGTTCATCCTGATAAGTTTTAATATTGGTACTACTATTAAATATCGCTATTGGTGAACTAGCATAGCTGTTATTGGTATTAAATATAATTAAAATAAATAGTAATAATATATATTTTAGATAGCGCATCTTAATCTTGTTTCCATTCTTTGTTTTTAATTAGCCTTTCAATATCTCGTTTAGTATCCCGTTGCGTAATTGATTCACGCTTATCATAAAGCTTTTTACCTTTACCTAAACCAATTTCTACTTTAATTAAACTACCTTTAAAATAAAATTTTAGGGGAATTAAAGTTAACCCTTTTTCTTTTACTAATGATTTTAACCTAATTATTTGTTTTTTGTTCATTAATAATTTTCTTTTTTGAGTTGGCTCATGATTAAAACGGTTACCATGATCATATATAGCTATATGACAGTTGTAAAGCCATAACTCATAATCTTCAATCATGATATGACTATCTTTTAAATTTACAAGACCTTGACGAATTGATTTAACTTCAGTTCCTAATAACACAATACCAGATTCAAATGACTCTAAAATAGTATAGTCATGTGTTGCACGCCGATTTAAGGCAATAGGTTTAGTTTGT
The DNA here is from genome assembly GCA_027371815.1 of Candidatus Melainabacteria bacterium. Taxonomy (GTDB): domain Bacteria; phylum Cyanobacteriota; class Vampirovibrionia; order Obscuribacterales; family JAKAZS01; genus JAKAZS01. The sequence goes on from DAHXLC010000255.1 coordinate 11,064, forward strand.
GTCATTAGATAGATTTAGATGACTTTATTTTAATTGAGCCATTATTTTGTTTAAAACATCTTTACTAGGACGTAATTCCTCGGCTGTTAAAGCCGATAAAGGTTTATCTACCGTATTCATTAAAGTAGCAAAATCCTCGCGTTTTTCATCTAAATATAGTAAACCAGTTAAAAATTCACCTTTTTCTTTAGCATCCAAAATGGAATTTAAAGCTGATTGACGATTAAAGGGATCATAATTGCGATCTAGTTTTTTTAAGCGCAAATGTGATCCATCATGCATTTCAACATCAGTAGTGGTTCCGGGTTCATAGTCCACGGTTATTTGTTCAAAATAAGGAATAAAGCCTAATTCTTGCAAGGGTATTTCGGCATCTTTAGCATATTTATAGCTTTTGGTTGAACCTTCATGATTGTTAAAAGTCACACAAGGACTAATTATATCTAGTATAGCTAAACCATTATAAGACATAGCTGCTTTAATTAAAGGTGATAATTGCTTAGGATCGCCAGCAAAGGATCGAGCTACAAACCCACAGCCAAGCTCTAAAGCTAGTCCACAAATATCAATAGCCGGTAAGTCATTTATGACGCCATTTTTAAGTTTTGAACCAAGGTCAGCTGTAGCCGAAAACTGTCCTTTAGTTAAACCATAGACACCATTATTTTCCACAATATAAACCATATTTATATTACGGCGAATAAGATGACATAATTGACCCAGACCAATACTAGCCGAATCACCATCACCACTTACACCAATTAAACGCATTTGTTTATTGGCTGCATTAACACCCGTAGCGACAGAAGGCATACGGCCATGAACGGCATTTATGGCATGAGCCTTACCTAAAAAATAAGCTGGTGTCTTACTGGAACAGCCAATACCGGATAATTTGACCACAGTATGTGGTTCAATACCTAAATCATAATAAGCTTTAATAATTTGACTACTTATTGCATCATGTCCACAACCATCACACATCGTGGATGCTCCACCCTTGTATTCGTTAAGCGTAAGTCCCAGTTTATTTGTATTTACTGAATTTGTTGTCGAAACCATAATTAATTATCCTCGTATTTATTGACATTTAGTTAAAATTTGATTATAAATTCCCATAGCATCAATGGGTAAACCATCAAAATGCCGAATTGAGATTAATTTATGAGCTAAATCCGGAAATTCGCTAGCAATGATATTAAGCATCTGACTATCACGGTTTTGCTCAATCACAAAAATGGTATCGCTCTTAGTTAGATAATCTTTGACTTCATTACCTAATGGTAAACTACGTAATCTAAGGTAATTAGTATCTATTTTAGCCTGACTTAAATAATCCCTGGCTTCTTGAATCGCAAAATCAGAAGATCCATAGCCAATAATACTATGTTTAGCATTTTTTGCTAAATGTATTTGCGGCTTGGGTAAAAACTTTTCTTTGGCAGTATTTATTTTTTTACTTAACCGTTCCATTAAATTAACATAGTCCTGAGGTTTTTCAGTGTAAGTAGCAGCCTCAGTATGCCCTGATCCCCGGACAAAATAACCAGCTCCAGGATGATTTGTGCCTGGCAAGGTACGGTAGGGGATGCCATCACCATCAACATCCTTATAACGCATAAACTGACCCAGTTTTTCTAAATCCTTAGCCGTTAATACTTTGCCACGATTAAGTGGCTGAGTTGGATAATTAAACGTATTAGACATCCAGTTATTCATGCCTAAATCCAAATCACTCATGACAAAAACTGGGGTCTGGAATTGTTCCGCTAAGTCAAAAGCTTCCAGCGTTAAACTATAACATTCTTCAACGGAACCTGGAATTACACAGATATGCTTAGTATCGCCATGGGATAAATAATAAGCACTTAACATATCACCTTGTGATGTTCGTGTTGGCATTCCGGTTGATGGACCAACACGTTGAATATCAAAAATTACTACTGGTATTTCAGTAAAATAAGCAAAACCAACAAATTCAGCCATTAATGAAAGCCCTGGCCCCGATGTCGCAGTCATGGATCGGCAACCACTAAACCCAGCTCCAATAGCCATGCCAATAGCGGCCAATTCATCTTCAGCCTGAATAACGGCAAAAGTTGCTTTATTATCCTTAGTTAAACGGAATTCTTTTAAATAGTCAATTAATGACTCACATACACTGGTTGATGGGGTAATGGGATACCAAGTAACCACGCTAACACCACTAAACATTGCTCCTAGTGCGCAGGCCGAATTGCCATCAATAATTATTTTATCAGTAGTTTTATCAATACGGCTTACACGATAAGGGTCAGTTTTAACTAAATTTTCTTGAGCATAGTTCAGCCCAATTTTAACGGCTTTTAAATTTAAATCAATAGCTTTGGCTTTACCATCAAATTGTTGAGCAATACTGTTTTCAATTTCTTTTTCTTCAATACCTAAGATTTGGGCTACAACACCTACATAAATCATATTAATTACTAATTTTTTTAGTTTAAAATTATCAGTAACCTGAAGAACTAAATCATTAAAGGGAATGGCATAATGAATAACATCTTGGCGGATAGCTGGTAAATTTAATTCAGCTGGTGAAATACAAACACCATTTTTAGCTAAACCCTTTACATCCTCGATCGCTGTTTGAGGATTCATGGCAACTAAAAAATCTTTGTTGGTTTTATAGGCTAAATAACCTTTTTCACTTAGTCGTATGGTGAACCATGTAGGTAGACCAGAAATATTTGAAGGGAAAAGATTTTTACCACTGACAGGAATGCCCATATGAAACAGTGAACGCATTAATACTGAATTGGAAGATTGGGAACCCGAGCCATTTACAGTTGCCACTTCAATAGAAAAATCATTAATAATATGTTCCTGATTTAATTTTTCGCTTTGATTAGCTAATAAAGTTTTCAATTTTTTTCTCCAAAGGTTATATATACCGCAATTATAAAATAATTAAAATAAT
>DAHXLC010000258.1 GCA_027371815.1 Candidatus Melainabacteria bacterium
TAGCCTTAAACAAGCCACTTGTAGGGCTTAATACTCTTGAAGTGATTGCGGCCAATTATGAAACAGCTGTTGCTGTCATTATTAATGCCTATAAAAATTATGTATTTATGGGAATTTATCATAACTATCAGCCTTTGATGCTACCAGTGTGTATTACATTAGCTGAAATAACCACTTATTTAGGCAATTTGGCTTGCCCTATTGATTTAATTGTAATTGATGATAGTTTGTTATCGGCTCTTGGTGAATTGAATTTTAACTTTTCACCAATAAATTTAGCCAGTTTAAATATTGCCTCTTGCCAAATGAGGGTAATTTATCATAAGCTTATAGATGATAGTGATGCAAATTTATTAATTAAATTTGATTTTCATAAAGTCTTGCCACTATATTTAAAAGAAGCCAGTGTAACCCTTAAGATTTAAAAGTATGGACATTAATATACGTCGAATGTACTTAACTGATTTGAATAAAGTAATGGAAATTGAGCCAATTGCTTTTGGACGGCATCATTGGTCGTATGATTCATTTGTCAACGAATTAAACAATCCATTTGCTAATTATTTTTCGGCTTTTGATGCCAATAACGCTGATTTGCTTTTAGGCTATTCAGGTTATTGGTTATTTCATGAAGAAGCACACATAACCACCCTTGCCACTCATCATAATATGCGCCGACTTGGTATTGGTGAAAAATTATTATTAAATGATATCTACACCGCTAAAGAATTAGGAGCTTCCTGGCTTACCCTCGAAGTTAGAGTCTCAAATATTGCGGCTCAGGAATTATATAAGCGTTATGGTTTTAAAAATATTGGTTTACGTAAACGCTACTATCAGGATAATAATGAAGATGCCATAATTTTATGGACAGATAATATAAACAAGGAAGATTATATGCTTTTCATAAATGAAAAATTAGCCACTCTTGGCATACAATTAGATACAGGTATAATTAATGGTTAAATTTAAAGAATTATTTCAGGAAAAATCAGCGGTAGGGCATTTTGTGCTTTTAGTCTTATGCCTGCAATTACTTACGTTAACTACTTTTATGGAAATTCGTTTGCCTATTCCTACCCGGAACAATTTAAAGGCTTTTGGGCAAAATTTAGTTCATGATACCTATGTATTGATACCGGAAAAATATAAGCTTTATATTCCGGAAAACTATAGGCAAAACCTGGTACAATTCCAGACAAATTATGAAAAATTAATTGTGCGCCGAGAAATTTATACGCCGCAAATCCCTGTGGCTATATTAGTGTTATTTACTTTGGATATACCTTTTAATTTGCTGGCTTATTTATTATTTATTGCCTTAGGTTTGATTGGCCCGAAATTTAATATTTTTCCATTAAGTAATGGTGGAAGTTTGGCTTATGTCTATGAGCCGGGTTTTGGTTATATAATTGGCATATTTTTAGCTGGTTTCTATATTTCTACTCGTAAACAAGAAGAAAAATTTTCTAACTATTTAATTTATATTTTTGTTTCTTTATTGATTATTCATGCAACGGGAATTGCCTGTTTATTTGGCTTAAATTTCTTTAGCTATTTACCCCCAATTAATCAAAGTTTGCTGAATTCAAAAAATATCATATATGAATTAGTCCGTAATTATACTTGGTACCAATTGCCATATGATATTGTACTGCTTTTATTATTATTCCCCGTAATAAAAGTTTTACAAAAAATTGTTGATATTATCGTCGCTACTGATTTTACTCCACCGATCACTGCAACTAAATCATTATCCAACAAAGTTTCTGATATGTTTTATAAATAAATTATCATGTTAATATTAATTTCTTTGTTGTTTGTTTTTATACTTGCTTTAGTCTGGTTTTATTATGCATATGTAATTGAAACCAAGCTTTATCAAACGCATAAGCTTGTGGTTGACTTGACTTTTCAAGCCACTAATCTGAATATTTTGCATATATCTGACTTGCATTTATGTAGTCCGGAAAGCCATAAAATTAATTTTTTAAAAAATATTTCTGATAATGATTTGGATTTAGTTTTTTTAACAGGTGATGTTTTTGAAAATTATTCAGGTTTACCTTATATTTGTCAAATTTTAAGCCGCACTCCTAAGATTGGAGCTTATGCTGTCTTAGGGAATCATGATTATTATGATTATCGCTGGATTAATAAAACGATTGGCAAAATTATTAAACGGCTAAAACATCCAACCCAACGTCGCGATGTAAGTTCAATGATTGAAGCTTTGCAAAATGCTAATTTTAAGGTGTTACGCAATGAAGTTGAGGTGATTGATAAGTATAAAATTGGCATTATTGGTATTGACTACCCAACTGTTGAATATCAAAAATTAGAATCATTAGTTAAACAAATTCCTGATGATTACCTTAAATTAGTTTTATTTCATATTCCCTTGAATTTACAAAATATGGTTAAACTTGGGGTCAACATTGCTTTTGGTGGCCATACTCATGGTGGACAAATTAAATTGCCTTATATTGGCGCTGTTTTTACTGACTCTGAACTTCCCAGGGATAAGGCTTCAGGTTTATTCAATTATGAGCAAACCTATTTTCATGTTTCCAATGGAGCTGGAGCTGATCCTAAAACTAATATTCGTTTTTTATGTCCACCCAGTGCAACAATCCTTCAAGTAAGAAGTAAAGAGTCCCTAAAATGCCAAGCAAAGTTGTATAATATTGTTCAAGAATAAATATATACATTGTTTTGAGGTCTTAAACTGTGAGTCAAAATTCAGCTGATTCTTCTTCTTCCGGAAAAATTGTTACCGTTGAATTGCGCGAGGAAATGCGAAAGTCTTTTATTGACTATGCCATGTCGGTAATTGTCAGTCGGGCTATTCCTGATGTACGTGATGGATTAAAGCCTGTACATCGCCGAATTATTTATGGTATGTATGAATTAGGCTTGACCCCTAATGAGCGCTTTCGCAAGTCGGCTAAGGCCGTTGGTGATGTAATGGCTAATTTTCACCCGCATGGCGACTCCGCTATTTATGAATCTTTAGTCAGGTTAGCTCAGCCCAGTGCTAGTCGATATGTATTGATTGATGGTCATGGCAATTTTGGCGATTTGGATAATCCTCCAGCGGCTATGCGTTATACTGAAGCGAAATTAGCTAAATTATCAATGGAATTATTACAGGATATTGAAGCTGAAACTGTTGATATGCGGTCTAATTTTGATGATACGCGAAAAGAACCGGTGGTTTTACCCTCACGCGTCCCGACCCTGCTTTTAAATGGCTCTACCGGTATTGCTGTAGGCATGGCTACCAATGTGCCCCCGCATAATTTACGTGAAGTTTTAGATGGAGTAATTGCTAAAATTGATAATCCTGAATTGACTTCAAGAGAATTAATGCAATATATTAAAGGTCCAGATTTTCCTTCTGGTGGCATTATCATGGGAATTGATGGAATTATTGAGGCTTACGAAACTGGTCGTGGCTCAGTACCGGTTCGTGGACTTGCGGCCATTGAACAACTCCCAAGCTCTGGAAATCGTCAAAGCCGGATGGGAATAATCATTACATCGTTACCTTATATGGTTGGTCCGGAAGCTTTTGCCAAACGTGTAGCTGATTTAGTTAAAGATGAAAAATTGACCGGAATTTCAGATATTAATGATGAAACGGATCGACATGGTGTAAGAATTGTTATTGAATTAAAGCGAGATGCCCATCCGGATGTCGTTTTAAATAATCTTTATAAATATACGCAACTCCAGCAGTCTTTTCCGGTTAATACACTAGCATTGGTTAATAACAAGCCTATGGCTTTAAAGCTTAGTGATTTATTATCTGAATTTATTGATCATCGCATTGAAATTGTAACTAGGCGTACTAAATATTATTTACGTAAAGCTCAAGAACGAGCTCATATATTAACCGGTTATTTAAAAGCGTTAAAAAATCTTGAAGAGGTAATTGCTTTAATTAGAGCTTCATCATCTACTGAAGAAGCTCGCACTGGCTTAATGAATAAATTTGAATTAGATGAAATCCAGGCCAATGCTATTTTAGAAATGCAGTTACGCAGATTAACATCATTAGAACAAGGAAAAATTGAATCAGAATTTAAAGATCTTCAGGTAAAGATTGCTGAATATGAGTCGATTCTGCTGGATCGCCAAAAAGTGCTTAATATTATTAAAAAAGAAACAACTGAAATACGGGATAAATATGGTGATGATCGGCGCACGAAAATTGAAACGAAAGGTAGTGCTCATGAATTATCAGTTAAGGATTTAACTCCAAATGAACCTATGGTAGTATTTATTACTAAACAAGATTATGCTAAACGAATACCGGTTGATACCTTTAAGCGTCAGCGTCGTAACACCCGTGGTGCTAGTGGGTTAAAAACTCGTGATGAAGATGATTTGCAACATTTCTTCTTTGCTAATACTCATGATCGATTATTAGTCTTTACCAATAAAGGTCAAGTCTACCCGCTTGAAGTTATGGATTTACCTGAAGCTAGTCGTATGGCTAAGGGTTTAGCTTTAGTTAACCTGTTATCTATTTCCCAAGAAGAAACCGTTACTGCGGTTATTCCGGTTAGTGATTCTAATGTAGACGGTTACTTAATTATGCTAACCAAACAAGCCTATATCAAAAAGGTTTCCTTATCTGACTATACTAATGCCCGTAAATCCGGAATTGTGGCAATTAATTTAACGGATGGCGATGAATTATGCTGGGTTCGACCCTCTGATGGTAAGTCTGATATTATGATTGCTACTAGTGATGGCATGTGTATTCGTTATGCTGAAGATGAATTAAGGACTTTAGGTCGAGCTGCTCGTGGTGTTCGTGCCATAACTTTACGCACTGGTGATCAAATTGTGGGGTTTGATGTTATTAAAGAAAATGAAGTAGCTTATGCCTTAGTGATTACCAATGATGGTTTTGGCAAACGCGTCAAGTTGGAAGAATTTAGACAGCAAGGTCGAGCTGGTGTCGGTTTAATTGGTACTAAATTTAAAAAGGCTACTTCTAAATTGGCTAGTTTGAAAATTGTCCGAGCTAATGATGAAGTTATTATTGCTACAGCTAATGGTGTGGTTGTACGTCAGAAAACTGATGATATTAGTACTCAAAGTCGTATGGCGACAGGTGTTAGAATTCAGCAATTGGATGAAAATGATGAAGTTGTGATGGTGACAACTGTAGTTGAGCCAATTGTTATTGATGATGAGGTTAGTAGTTAAGTGATATTGGTCAAACTTAGCACTTAATAAATATGATTTTGACAATGGCCTAAAAACTTTGGCTTAAACTGTAGGGTAATTTAGTCAGGTTGACTAATCACAGAACTAATTGATATTAATATTTTCAAAAATTGGTTTTAAAGGAATATCATTATGCTTGGGATGAAAAAAAACTTGTAAACTTAAATCATTCGGGCAAAAAACCATGCTTTGAAAGGTGAATTTGTTATATATATCGCCACTGGATGAATAATTTGGTTTATTCCCATGATAATAGCTTAAAATATTTTCAATGTCTTTGATGTCTAAGATCGTATTAGATTTGTTAAGTAAGTTATTTAAATTTATCCAGCGCTTAGAATTATCATCAATTAAATGCTTTTTCCTGTTTATGAGTAAATTATATGAGGTTAGATAGTTTTTGCGATTGTCTTGGTTATTAGAGCTGGCAAAGCAGTTTACACAGGCAATAGTATCTTTATTTGACCATTCCATACCATCATGTAAATCTGATTCATTGGTGCGAAATATTCTGGTGTCTTTATTCCTTAGTTTTTTAGTATTATTTTCGACAATGCCAGCAATATTTTTATCAGCGATAAGGATTAAATGACCTACGCTATATTTGTGATTCTTGGCTAGCATATAATCGGCCGTTGACTGAGCGTTAGTATTTTTTTCTAATGCGGTTCTTAAATCAAACGGGTAAGAATACTTTTTTATAGAACTATATTTGTATAAATTGGGCGAATCCAAAATTGCCGCAAAGACACCATTGTCATTAAACATGCTAATAGCGCCTTGATAGCTCAGAATGCCAATACTGGTAATTGTAAATTTGGGATATTTAAAAGTAATAATAGCTTGTATTTTGGCTAATTCATAGTTATTGCCACAGGGCCAATCAAGATTGCGGCCTACAAGCATTTTATGATTTTGGGTCTTTCCGTCATAAGCTGCCAATGCTGAGCACTGAGTTAACCTGGCTATATCAGGAATTAAATTTAAGGCAATTAATTCATCACTGGTAATTTTTTTATCGCCAATACGATTGGTCTTATGATTAAAAGCTTCAGCTATTCCCTTGATTTCAGCAAGATAAAGAGGATTGATCTTTGCTCTGATATTTTTTGATCGTCCCAGCATAACATTGTAGATTAATTTATTGCCTTCAATAATATTATTCATATATGAATCAAGCATTTCTTCAAAATCAGGAACGACTTTAAGAATTTTTTTGCCATAAATATAGCCTACGATATGATGGTTTGAACATTTAGTAAAATCAAGAATAACCCGATAATAACTTTGACAATCAGTTATGCTTACGCAATCTGAATACTTTTCGTAAAGGTCAACCGGGTTTTGTTTCTTCGGACAGGCAAGTGCAGTTGTGGTAATAAATATGATTATAAGTATCAGTAGAATGTTGTATTGTATATTTGCTTTCATATTTTTTTAGCGAAAAATATAATGATAATTGAGGTAAGTTGGATGATTATTCCAGGAGTTTAAAATCCAGAACTGATTTATTTGCAGATTTAACTGAAAATAAATTAATAAAATTTGAGGATTAAATTAGGTGTTTTTAAGCTTAACTTGATTAGAGTTTTTGCATGGCAATAGTGTTTAGGGCAGAACCAGCTTTAAACCATTCAATTTGTTCTTTTGTATAAGTGTGATTAACCAGAATTTCTTGGATACTGCCATCAACATGTTTAATGCTCAAATTTAATGGTTTGTTTACACTGAAATTAGTTAAACCAGTAATACTAATTTTATCACCAGATTTAATCAATTCGTAATCATTAGCCTTAGCAAAGGTTAATGCTAAAATACCTTGCTTTTTTAAATTAGTTTCATGAATTCTGGCAAAACTCCGGACGATTACGGCCTGGCAGCCAAGAAATCGTGGTGACATGGCCGCGTGTTCGCGAGAAGAGCCTTCGCCGTAATTGCTATCGCCAATAACACAAAAGCCTAAATTGTGTTTTTTATAATTGCGGGCAATTTGGGGCAAGGTATTTTTTTCCTGGGTAAGGCAGTCTATTCCATTACCCGGCTCTTCACAAAAAGCATTGATGGCACCAATAAACATATTATCAGAAATTTTGTCCAGGTGACCTCTGAACCTTAGCCATTTTCCTGCTGGTGAAATATGATCGGTGGTGCATTTGCCTTTAGCTTTAAATAAAACGGGTAAATCTAGATAATCTTTACCATTCCAAGGTTTAAATGGTTCAAGCAATTGCAGTCTGTCACTATCGTCTTTAACAATTACTTTAACTGAATCAGGGTTTTTAGCTGGAGCTATATAGCCTTCATGATTAAAGATAAAGCCATTTTTCGGTAAAGTATCGAGATTATGGGGTGGTGTAAGTTTAATATTTTCACCATTATTGCTAGGTATTGTATCAGTTAAAGGATTGAAACTTAATTTACCAGCTAAAGCAAATGCGGTAACCATTTCTGGCGAAGCTATAAATGCTAAAGTTTGTGGATTGCCATCATTGCGTTTTTGAAAATTACGGTTAAATGAGGTGACAATTGAATTCAACTCGCCTTCTTTAATATCATCACGTTTCCATTGACCAATGCATGGCCCGCAGGCATTGGCTAGCACTACGCCACCAATACTTTCGAGCGATTCCATTTGACCGTCACGTTTGATTGTCTGGTGAATCTGTTCAGACCCAGGACTAATTAAAAAATTACATTTAGTTTTAAGGTTATGTTTTATTGCTATATTAGCCACACTAGCTGATCTGTTCATATCTTCATAAGATGAATTAGTGCAACTTCCGATTAGGGCACTGCTTAATTTGTCAGGGTACCCTTTAGCTTTGATTTCTTCTTTAAATGCTGATATTGGTCTAGCTAAATCTGGAGTATGCGGTCCTACAACGTGAGGTTCTAAAGTATTTAAATCAATGGTCAGAACTTTGTCAAAATAATCGTGAGGTGATTTAGCTATTTCAGGATCAGCTACCAAGTATTGCTGGTACTTATTGGCTAGTTGCGCTATGTCTTCTCGATCAGTAGCTTTAAGATATATTTCCATATTTTCATCATATGGGAATATTGATGTTGTTGCACCTAATTCTGCACCCATGTTGGTAATAGTAGCCTTCCCGGTACAGCTAATTGATTTTGTGCCTTCGCCAAAATATTCAATTATGGCTCCGGTTCCTCCTGATACAGTTAAAAGGGAAGCTACTTTTAAAATGATATCTTTAGGTGATGTCCAGCCATTAAGTTTTCCGGTTAATTCAATACCAATTATTTTAGGAAAACGTGTTCCCCATGGCAAGGAAGCCATTACATCAACCGCATCGCTACCGCCAACGCCAATTGCTATAGTGGCTAAGCCTCCAGCGTTAGGTGTATGGGAATCAGTGCCAATAAGCATCGATCCTGGATAAGCATAATTTTCGAGAATGACTTGATGGATAATACCTGACCCGGGTTTCCAAAAACCAATACCATGTTTTTGACTGGCAGACATTAAGAAATCATAGACTTCGCTATTGTCTGTTAAAGCTTGAGTTAAATCTTGACTGGCACCAACACGTGCTTGGATTAGATGATCACAGTGAACGGTTGTGGGACAAGCTACGGTTTTTAATTTAGCTTGCATAAACTGTAGAATGGCCATTTGAGCTGTAGCATCTTGCATGGCAATTCGTTCAGGTTTAAGATAGACATAAGTTTCCCCGCGGACAATTTTATCTTCAGGAATTGTTGCTAAATGACTAAATAAAATCTTCTCGACTAAGGTTAAAGGGTGATTAAAAAAATTAAAGGCCTGATTGTATTTTTCAGGAAGGGTGTTATAAAACTTATTTATATCGGAAATATTTAAAAAACTCATTAGTGTTTACCTTTATACATATATTAATTTTAATTTACTATTTGCGTATTGTTTACATTTAATGACTTAAGAATAGCATTTTTCTAGGACCAAACTAGATAATCAGCATTTTTCTTTAATAATTTATTCTCAAAATTTGTCATTAAACAATGAACTTAATGACAACTAATTTATTTTAATCAAATTCTTAACAAATTTAGGCTTAGGAACACCTTGGCATGCTTTGTAGTCATGTTAGAATAGGTAAGTTATTAATTAAATTATTAATTTTAATTGTTTAAGTGCAAACTTGCAGTTAAATCAAGATTTTGAGTATGTTGCCGATGAAATCATTACAATACAATAAGTTTAAACTCTATAATTTATTGATTTGTGTTTATTTAATGATTTCACTAGCACTGCCTTATGAAACTGTTTTAGCTAAAGCCTCTAATTTTAAAATTCCGGCCGGATTTGAAACACCCATAACGGATTCGCTTGAATCTAATAATAGTAGAAGTGATGCAGGTGATTTGCCATCGCCAAATGATAGTTCGGTAAGTCCTAAAGAAGTTGATCCTAATAATCTAGTCATTGATTCAGTGGAAATTGAAGGTAATCGCTTGGTTGAGACTAATGATATTTTGAATGTCGTTAAAACTAAGCCTGGCGAAAAATTTGATCGCAATAAAGTTATGGAAGATTTAAAGTCTATAAATAGTCTAGGTTATTTTGATGATCGTAGTTTACAAGTTGTACCTCAGCTTAAAAATTCAGGTGTGCTTTTAAAAATTCGCGTGCAGGAAAATGCACCAGTTACCCAGTTTTCTTTTGATGGAAATAATGTTTTATCCAGTGAAGAAATTTCGCGAATTTTTCAGGATCAACTAGGTCGACCCCAAAATTTAAGTTCACTGTCTAGTGCAATTGATAAATTAGAACAGGTTTATCATGAACGAGGTTATGTTTTAGCTAGAGTTGTCGATGTCAAGAACGATCCTGATGGATCTGTTGAGCTAAATATAAATGAAGGGAAAATAAAAGATATTGAAATTTCCGGTAATACTAAAACGAAAGAATTTATCATTAAAAATGCCATTAAACTTAAAGCCGGTAGTGTGTATAATGAACATCAACTGGCAATGGATTTGCGTAATCTTTATGGCAATGGTTATTTTCAAGACGTAAGACGCAGTATTATTCCCGATCCACAGGATCCAGATAAATATTTACTAAAAGTTGAAGTTGAAGAAAAACGTACAACTACTGTTGGTTTAGGTGGTGGGCTTGACTCGTTAGCTGGCCCATTTGGTTCGGTTACTTTAGCCGACAGTAATTTCCGGGGTAGGGGGCAGACTTTATCGATTAATGGACAAGTTGGCATGGGGATGCTGGGTGGAGTTGCTAATTCGTTAAATAATTTAGGCACAGCCTATTTGGCGAATCAAAGAACCTTTCAATTACAGGCCGATTTTGTGGAGCCTCATTTATTTGGCTCCAATACATCAATGACAACATCGGGCTATGGTCGTAATTATTTTAGTTATTTAATATCGCAGGCTCAGCAACAGACGATTGGAGCCAGTGTTAATTTTAGCCGATCTTTAGGGCATAATTTGTTTGGTAATTTGGGTGTGGCTGCGGAAAACACCATGTTGTTTAATGAAAGTAATTTGTTTACCGGAACTAGTAATATTAATACTAGTATAGCTGATCGAGCTTTAGCTATTGGCCAGGCTCAAAATATGCAACAAGCTAATGCTATTGCCAACCAGGTGCGTTCGGCACAATTAAAAGGTGGTACATTTTTTAATGTTAGCCCGTCCATTTCTTATGACACCCGGGATAGTGCTTTTGATCCAACTAAAGGCATGGTGGCCAAATTATCGACCAGTCCATATCTTGGCATAGGTAATGGCAGTTATGCAAGGTTAGGTGCTAGTTTTACTAAATATCAAGCTGTTAATAAACGCATTACGATTGCCAGTAACATTCAAGGTGGGAGTATGCTTGGGGCTAGTCCTCAATATGCTCAGTATTTTCTTGGTGGTTTTAATGGCATAAGAGGTTATCCCATGTTTTCCGGATTAGGAACGGGTTCGTCAATGCTGATGGCAACTGTTGAAGCTCGAGCTCACTTATTACCTAAATCAAGCAATAAATTAGTGCAAGCTATTGACAAGCGTGTGCAAGGTGTAGCTTTTTGTGACTTTGGACAATCTATGGGTAATAGTTATTATAATAATTTATTGTCAAGATCTTCGATGGGAGCTAGTGTAGGTGTTGAGTTAAGACTTAATTTACCAATGATTGGCTTGATCAGACTGGATTATGGTTTCCCACTTATAAGCTCAATTATGAGTGGGATGAAGCCAGTATTTACAGTTGGCTTTGGTGAAAGATTTTATTAATTTAATTGTTACTTAACCAGAATTTTTTTGTACCTATATAGTAAAATGTTTAATTATTAATAATCGTCTAAAAAAATAGATTTTTATTA
>DAHXLC010000275.1 GCA_027371815.1 Candidatus Melainabacteria bacterium
TAAGATTGAAAAAGGTAAACTTAAACAAATGGGAATGCTTGAAGATCAGAAAAAAATCACAGGTCGCAAGCCGCTTACTTTACAAAGTATTGCTCGGGACGAAATCTCAGCTGGCCTTTTTGGGGCCAAGCAACCCTTTTATTTAGAAAAAATGGAAAAATTATTTTACGCTATCAAACAACAAACGTTATCAGAAATCATTGCCAGTCAATACAATTTATCTGGTATAAAATTAACAAGTCACATTCAAAATTATAATAAATTTTCTAGTACAACTTATTGGTGGACAAAAGTTCCAATGCTTCAGAAAAATCCAATGCATTTTGACTCACTGCCCAGCAATCAAACAAATTCCAATATATTTAATCGTAAATCTGAAAAGTTACTAATTCCGTCACAAAATATTTCAATTTCATTAGTATCCATTTTATTTCATTTTTGTGCCATAATTACTTTGGTTTCTTTAGGAGCAGTTCGAAATGTAGTCAAATTTTATTATATTTTAATTTCAAAACTATATAAAGTCATTAATACTATTCGTTTTGCCAAAATATTTCCTACAAAGGTTCAAAAATCAACATTTAATGTACCAAAGGTAAATAGTTTCCAAGAATATTCTATACCTGTAGGGCAAAAATCTCACAATTTAAATGTAGTTGTAGATCGTGATAAAATTAGTCTATACCCGAAAAGCAGAGACGGGGTATGGCGTTTATCAAAAAATATTAGAAATACACAAAACCAAGAAAAAAGTCAAAGCTTGAGCGCAAACAAAATATCTATTGCAAATTCTATGCGTAATGGACATAAAAATTTATTGACTTCATTTAAGCGAATTAAATTTATTTCTTTAAAATATTTATTAGTCCGCGAAAATCTTGCCGACCAAGTTTATATGTCGAGATCAAATGTCGAAAATACAAATCTATTAAATGTTTCTAACTCAATGATGCTTTTCATGCCAGAAAGGTCTAAAGATCAAACATCTATTTCAGCTAGTAATCAATCTACACTAGATCAAACATCTATTTCAGCTAATAATCAATCTACACTTGTAGGAGATACAAATAACAACCTAACCAATTGGCTTAAAGGCTACGTCGATGCCCGAAGAGCATCGACTAAAAAACTCAAATTTATTATTGTTAAAAACGAAAAGACCTTTTATTGACTTAGTAAATTTTTATTTACAATCTAAAAGTAGTCCGCAAAAACCAAGCGAATCTATTGGAGCCCAAAAAGCATCGACAAGTAAATTGCTCGCCCTTTTAAAAATAGGAGCCGCGGGCAATAGAATAAAAGTTGAAGTTTTATATGATACAAATAAAAATTTATCACTTAGTCTAAATATCATTCATAAGGTTTCATTTTATACATATTTATTAATGCTAAAAAGTGTTGATGTTTTAATTGCTCCAGCTTATTTAATTTATAAATTTTTTGAAAAGCCTGGAGAATATGTTGTTGAAAATTTAGCTTATAGTTTTTTATTAGAATGGTCAGCAGATTTAATTTCAACCATTCCAGATTCAATTGATCCTGCTCTAGCTAATTATTATATGAAACTACAACGAAATTTACCATTATACCTATTTTTAAATCCAAGAAACATTAATATAGGTTTAATTGGTCAAAAAACTATCTATAATTTATTGCCTTCAAGCAAAGAAGGCACAAACCTAGAATTTAAACCCGTAAATACAAGTCTATACTCGAAGAGCATAGATGGCTTTTTTGAGTATGGATCTAGCAATAATAATCTTTTAAATGTTGGACTTAAAAGTATTGCCCGTGGTTTCACCTCGGCAATGGAATCTATTTTTGGTGTTTTTGTATTAAGTATTCAAAATAGTATTTTAAAACGTTTTACAAATTCAACCCTTTTACTCTTTACTCAACAAATCACAGAACCTGATACCGATTTCATTAATCGACAGAAAAAAGGAATTATTTTTTGGGATCTTTGGGGTGAAAGCTTGAAAACAATTGCCGAAAAAAAAGCTGTTAACATTTATGAATTAAGTACTGATAAAGAAGAACAATTAAAATTGCTTTCAAATATGCAAAACTCTAATTTATTAAATAAATGTACAAATCCTTTTATACTTACTCGTGACGTAGGTGTTGACAATCTGTTTATGAGTCATAATATGGGTACTTCAAAAGCAGTAACAGACTTTTTTGGGTATAGCTATACGTCAAACAAAAAATCAAATAAATCATATTTAGTTCAAGATGCCTTATTAAGTCGAAAAGCTTCACTGTTTGAAAGTCAACGTTGGGCTGTAAATCAATTTTTGAATTATCAAGGAAAAGATACTGAATTATTTATTGATATGCATCCTCCACGTACTTTTGCTAACACAGCAACAGCTTTAAAATATGCTTTTGCTATACAAGCCCCGATAGGTTCAATTGTGTGTCAAATTTTTGGTGGTATTTTTTATAAACAAATTAGTAAAAATATTTTAGTAGTGCTTCATAATTCAAGTCAAACAAATAAAGGTCTAGAAAAAAGTTTATTAATTCAAGCAATTGCGGGAGAGACAGAATTAAAAATTATTACAGATAACGCCCATCGATATGCAATGGTTGTTCAAGGAGTAGCTGTGGGTATAAAATTATTAAAAGACGTTTTTGAAGCATTATGTGCTACTGGACCATGTATTTTTTTACTTGAAGATATTCATGCTATTGGTGAACGACGTCCTTTTTTAATTGATGAAGCATCACCAAATTTAACAGAATCTATTTACAATAAAAATCAGTCAATGCAGGCTTTTTTATTAAAACAAAAAAGTAGTGCTTCTCGTGAAATTTTATATAAAACAAATAAACATTTATTAACAAACTATAAAAAACCATATAAAGAATTTAAAAGTTTAGCGAGTAACCATTTTTCATTTAATTTTTTATATAGAGCATCAAGTAATACAAAACGTAGACCTGTAGATATTAATCCAACCGAAGTACCTTTATCAATCCAAGTAAATCAAAAAGATAAAGCTACGTCGGGCCAAACTCACGATTCAAATCTTGATAAAAAATCAAATTTTGATGGAACAGGCTCTAGTGATGGAAATGGTTCTGTAATTTCAAACACAAATAATATTTTAAACAAACGATATATTTCAGAATCTAATTCACAAAAATCTAACTCTTCTAATAAAGTTTATGGATCATTCTCACAATTAATAAATTCTATTAAAAATAAACAAAGTCTTATTAATCCTCCAGCTTCCTCACCGTTTAATTTATTATTGATGAAAGAATCAACAAAATTAAAAACAAATCAAATTGTTAATGAGATGGCATGGTTTGGTTTACCAGGCGAACAATATTCTTTAATTTCAAAATACAATTATTCGATTCGTATTAAAATTGCTTTATTAGCCGATTCGGTTTTATCCAATTTATCAGTAAAATTAGAAATGATTACAGATTTATTAGTGATCATTGATAGTGTAAAAGGAAATCGTGGGTTTATTATTTTTGCAACAACCCATTTACCAGATATTTTAGATCCAGCGTTACGTCGTCCTGGTCGCTTTGATGAAACACTTTCTTTACCATTTATTCCATCATTATATAGTCGTTGGACCAATTATCGTTATAATCTTCAATTTTTAAATACTTGTCTATGCCCTTTGGGCATAGACGGCTCTTCATTAGTTAAACATTATTCTATTCCATTTAATTCTAGTCTAAATTTATTAAACGTAGCATTTAACAAAGGAACAACTTTAGATTTTTTAAAACTTCCAGTCTTTTACAGTAATTCACAAATGGAAGCTTTATTTCCAATCTATAATTCAATGAAATCTTTTGGGCGTATGGCTCGATTAAAATCACAAAACTCGTTATATTTAGACTCTTCGCAATATAAGCTAAATCTTTTAGTTTCGCAAGCTAATTATGACTATCCGTTGCTTGGTGATAAACCAAGGAATCCGTTGCTTGGTGATAAACCAAGGACAGACTTTTCTTATAACAAAGGATTAAAAGAACGTTTTAAGGCATTAACAAATGGAATGTCTATACCTAAAGGGTCTAGACTAATCAAATACAAATCAACAGATTTATCGTATTTAGTCAAAGATTATTTAAGATTCTCTTATAGTCATGCAGCTTCCTATGCGTCCAAAGCGATTTTATCTTTAATGTTATGTTTATGTCCTTCAAACAGTGATTTATATATTGCAAATAAA